>JASHPC010000144.1 GCA_030038335.1 Vulcanimicrobiota bacterium | reverse complement strand
GCCGGGCAGAATGCGTCGTTAGGTCTCGTTTTGCTCCTTGGCGCGGGACTGCTCCTTATTCGGCGACGCGAGCTCTGTGCTGGCCTCCTGGTTGGTGCGCTCCTTTACAAACCCACCTATGCGGCGCCGATGCTCGCGTTGCTTCTCGTACGAAGGGAATGGCGCGCTCTCGCCGGCGTGTCGCTTTGGCTTCCCGTGTGGTATCTATCGTCGGTACTCGCCACGCACAACTGGCTTTGGCCCGTGTCATATGCCCACCTTTTGGCTGGCGATATACCATTTGACTTCGCACAGAACACGTCGCAAGCGTACAGCATACCTGCATTACTTGCGAGAATGAACGTTCCTTCTAGCATTGCAGTTGGCATCGGCGTTCTCACCTTCGTGGCCGTTTTGCTATTTCAGCGGCACCGCGCATTGGAAGACGCTCTTGCCGCAGCCTTGCTGTGCGTAATAATCTGCGGGCCGCACGTTTGGATATACGACGGCGTCCTCGCGATTCCAGCGATCTGCATCGCGTTTCGCGATATCAGTGAGCCTGCACGGACGAGACTGATAGTCGGAGCGTTTATGGTGGCGTATGTTGCTTTCATGAGTTCGGGCGCACCTCCTTCTAAGCTTCCGCTACTGGCGATCAATCCGCTTTCGATCGTCACGCTAGGGCTTCTTTTTGTACTGTGCAGAGGCACGCTAGACTCACGTCGCGTACGCTATCGGTTCGCGTCACAAGAAAACTGACCCGCGGAGCCGATCATGGAAAGACACATGTGTGTTACCCTTGCGAAGACGTCTTGGCAGCGCACCGTCGGCCTCATCGGCCGGTCCGCGCTCGGAGAGTACGAAGGCATGCTCTTCGAACGCTGCTCGTCGATCCACACGTTCTTCATGCGTATCCCGATCGACGTCGTCTTCCTCGACGGCGAGAAGCGCGTCATGCGCACCGTTGCCGGCGTACGTCCTTGGCGACCATTCGTAGGATGCGCGGGTGCAGTATCGACCGTGGAACTCGCTGCGGGCGCGATCGACCGGCTCGGCATCGAGCCGGGCGAGCGGTTCGATTTTTGCGTGAGCGCTTAGGCGACGACGCTGCGCAGCGGCACGACGGCAGCGTCCGCTCGCAGGCGGCGCAACGCCGTAAGATGGCGCTGGATCTCGTTGAAGCTCTCGTCGATGTCCGCTGCGATCGCGACGTGCGCGTCAGTCGGCGAATCGACGATGAGCGGTCCGCGGTAGAGTGCACGCGCCGATTCGTACGCTTCGGCGGCTCGATCGAGTCTATCGGCGAGCATCGCTTCGCGTGCCGCGGCGATGTGTGCCGTGAAGCGCGAGAGGTCGGTAACCGCTAAGTCATTCCGTAGCACGACGTCGCGACCTTCAGTTCGAAAGTATAGGTCGACGCGCGACTCCGGAAGACAGCGGCGCAGTGCCGTGCGAACGTTGCTGCACGTCGTACGAAGATTTTGTGCCGCCTGCTGGCGGTCGTGCGACGGCCAGAAACGAGTGCAGAGCTCTGCGCGCGAGACGCGCCCGAGCGGCTCCAGAAGAAGATGCTTGAAGAGCAGCGCGTCTTTGCGGCGGATCCACTCGATGCGGCTGCCGCCAATGCGGACTTCGAACTCGCCGAGTAGTTGCACGAACATCGGCGCGACGTCGGGAAGCTCCGCAAGGTCGGCGTTCCTTCCACGTGGAGCGAAGACGTTTTCAACCGGTCGCAGCAGCGCGAAGCCGCTTCCTTTGCGCCGGACGTAGAGGCCCGCGCGCTCGAGCGCCTGCATGTCATCGACGCAGAGCAGGGACTCCGCCGTGCAGAGACGCGCGAGTGCAGGACCGAGGTCCGACGCACCGGCGTCGGCGAGAACCATCTCGCGCAGCGAGATGCCGCGCTCGGCGATCCAGAGCCGCATCGCGTCCGCGAGCGAACGTCCGGCGTCGGCAGCGGCGCGAACGGCACCGGCCGCGACGAGCGGCCAGCCATCGCTCTCGCGAACGAGCTGTGAAACGTGCTGTGGCAGGGCTTCGACGCCGAGGCGCGTGCAGAGCTCGGCAACGTCGTCCGCGTTGAACGCCAGACGCGTCATGTCGAGCACCGCGGTCGTGCCGTCGAGCAAGCGTCGCGGCTCGGCGATGCGATCGCGCGAACGCGATGCGATGATGACGTGCACGTGCTCGGGGATATCGGAGAGCGAGCTCGAGAGCGCTGCGAGGTCGTCGTCGGAGAGCGCGTCGATCTCGTCGATTGCAACTTCTCGCCGCTCGCCATTGCCGGCCCCAAAACTTTCGTCGATCGCCTCGATCAGGCGGTCGGCCTTACCGCGAAACAATGACGCCGAGAGATAATGGCACGCGGGACGCGCGTGCAAATACTCTGCGATGAGCGTGGTTTTGCCAAAGCCGGGGGGTGCCGCAATCGCACGTAGCCGCGCCGTGGCGTGACGCTCGAGCCACGCGAGCAATCTGCCGCGAGAAATGATGCCGGCTGGTCTATCTGGCTTTCGCGCTGGGTTCGCGGCCGCCGTGGACATTCTTCGACCTCCTAAGCGGGCGGCTCAAGCGAGCCGTCCGCTCATAGTCCATCGTCCGCTTCTCGCCCGTAGTTTAGGCGAGGGCGCGCCCCTTGGCGGGCTTTACCGAGACTTTACAGAGCTTAGCGGGTGAACGCGGCACGCACGATCTGCGGCCACGAGGGCGCTCGTCCGTAGAGAAGCATGCCGAGCCGGTAAAGCCTGCCGCCCGCGATCGCAAAAAGAATGACGCACGCGAGATCGATCGCGCAGGCTCCGAGTACCTGGCCGAGCGGAACGCTGGAGACGGCGATGCGCGCG
>JASHPC010000143.1 GCA_030038335.1 Vulcanimicrobiota bacterium | reverse complement strand
CCTTTCTTGCGGCAGAACCATCGTGAATCGGGACGGGCGAGCGTCGAGTGCGACGCACGCGATCCTTCCCGGCTCGTTCGATCCGCCGACGCACGGCCATCTCGACGTCGTGGAGCGCGCCGCGCGCTGTTTCGGGCGCGTTACCGTCGCCGTCGTCGTCAATCCACAGAAGCGCGAGCCGATGTTCTCGCTCGAGGAGCGAGAAGCCATGCTGAAGGAGTGCACGGCGCACCTTCCCAACGTTTCGGTGGAGCACTTCCGCGGGCTGCTTGCAGAGTACGTGAAGCGATCGCATGCGGACGTTATCGTGAAAGGACTTCGTGCTGTCTCCGATTTTGAAAATGAAATGTCGACGGCATTGATGAATCGCTCGCTCTCCGACGTTGACACGCTCTTTCTCATGTCAGATCAGCGCTACTCCTTCGTCAGCTCCAGCATCGTCAAAGAAGTGTTCTTTCTCGGCGGCGACGTGGCCGCGCTCGTTCCCGAACCCGTGCTGCGGATCATGAGCGCGAAGCGCGCCGGTTTACATCGCTCGACATAAACGGAGGCTCCCATGTCGGTCTATCGCGTGTTGGATAAACTCGAAGCATACGTACGTGAGGGAACGTGGCTTCCCGCCGGATACCGGATTCTGTCGGAGGAACGTCTAGCGGAGTTCGTCGAGAAGATTCGGGCGACGCTGCCCGAGGAAGTCGGTCGAGCGAAGATCATCACGAAGGATCACGAGCGCGTGCTGCGCGCGGCACAAGAGAAGGCACAAGCACTCGTGGACGAGGCGGCGAGCAAGCATGACGAGATGCTAGACCAGCACGAGATCGTGCAGCGTGCCCGCCGCACTGCCGACGCCATCATGCGCGACGCTCAAGAGCGTGCGCAAAAGGTAAAAGAAGGAGCGGATCACTACGCGTCGTCCGTGCTCGGCGAAATGGAGGCACGTCTCTCCGGCGCGCTCGGCGCCGTCCGTAAAGGACGAGAGACGCTTACCGAGGCGAGCGCAAGGAACGCAGCGCCGCAACTCGCAGAAGCCGTCGCGAAGAGCAAACGCGCTGCCTTCGATCAGGAACAGCCGGAGGCGGTTACGGCTGAAACCGCGACGCTGGAAGCCGTAGAGACTTAAACCGGCGGCGCCTGGACGTTGTGCGCGAAGGCTTCGAGCCTTGCGCGGTCGATCGCCTTGACGCGTCCGCGATCGAGTTCGAGTGCGCCGGCATTCTTGAGGCGCAGCAACGCGCGCGCTGCCATGTCGCGCACCGTTCCAGCCGCCGCCGCAATTTGCGCCTGCGAGAGATTCTCGACGCCGGGGAGACCGCGCGTCATGCCGACAGACGCGCGGGCGTAGCCGAGTAAGAACTTCGCAACGCGCTGAAGCACGTGGGCGAAGGCGAGGTCGGCGATCGTGTCAATCGAACGCCGTCGCGCTTGCGATGCCGCGACGAGGAATCCGAGCGCGAGCTCCGCGTCGTTGCGGCAAGCGTGCAAGACGGCTTCACTCGGAATCGTTAGAAGCGTTGCGCGCGTGAGCGCCTCGGCGCGCGTCGTCGTGCCGCCGCCGTCGAACGTCCCGCTCTCGTTCATCGTGTCGTGTGCGAGCCGCTCGCCAATCGTGTGCGTCTTTCCGTCGGGCGAGAGCAGCGTGTAGATGACTTTCCCCGTGCGCACGATCCCGAGGTACGGCCATACTTCGCCTTCGTCGAAGATCGTTTCGCCCGCTTCGTAGGAGCGCTCGGCGGTCTGGCTTGCAAGATCGCTCAATGTCGACGCCTTTGCCGTAGAAAACGGAGGAACGTGGGGCAGGAAGGACTCGATGTTGGCGTTCTCGTCGATGCGCTCGAGTCGAACGGTCCAGCGATTGCCGCCGAAGTTGCGCGCATCCCAAGAGAAACGTCCCGGCCGCAGCTGCATCATTTCGTTTCGCAGTGCGCGTGGATCCGTTTCCTCGAGAATCTCCATCGTGCCGCCGAGCTGCAGTTTATCGAAGCTGTCGAGAATCTGATCGGTGCGCGTCGCAGGCGAAAGCGACCTGGCATCGAGCGTCATCGTGGCCGGGCGACTGAAAGGCATCGTTCGACCAGGTTATGGAGCGACCGCGATTCGGCCTGCCGGAGCGGGCTTGACGCGCGGGGAAGACCGCGTTGCTATGAAAGAGGGAACGTTACGGGTGTGAACGGAGCGCGCTGGAACGTGCTGTGGAATCTCTTGGCAGTCGCCGTCGTCTTGGTGCTCGCCTGGAGAGTTCTCATCGTGCCGCGCTCGCTGAGCCTTGCAGTCGCGTATCCCGCACCCCACGCAACGTACGAGCGGCTCGATGGCGGGACGTTTCGCGTCACCGCCGACCGTGGACGGGTGCTCTTCCTCGACTTTTACGCGTCGTGGTGTGAGCCGTGTCAAGAAGAGCTCCCTATCGTTGAAGCGTACGCTCGCGCGCACCCGCGCGTCGACGTCGTGCCCATCGACGTCGGTGAGCCGCGCGTGGTGGCGGAAAGCTTCGCGAAGCGGCTGCATCTGCGCAACGTCGTTCTCGATCCGCACGCTCTTTCGCGTGGGTTCTTCTCACTCGATGGGTTTCCGACGATCGTTACGATCGATCCGCAAAGCCGCGTGCGCGCGACGTGGCAGGGCTACAATCCGGCGATAGAGGCGGCGATGAGCAGTGCCGAGCAACGGCTTGCACTGCGATGAGCGCCTCTTAGCGGCCCGTAAAATGCGCGCCGCGCTTTTCGAGAAACGCGCGGGTTCCCTCTTCGAAGTCGGCCGTGGGAATGAGATCGGCAAACTCACTCGCCTCGACTTCGAGCGCATCATCTATCGAGAGGTGGGCTCCCGTGTCGATCGCGCGCTTGCAGGCCGCGACTGCGAGCGGCGCCTTCGAAGCAATGAGACGTGCGACGCGATGTGCTTCGTTCATGAGCTCGCCAGCGGGAACGACTCGGTCGACGAGACCGATGCGCAGCGCCTCGTCCGCACCGATGATCTCGCCGGTCAAACAGAGATACATCGCTTGGCCTCGTCCGACGAGCCGCGTCGTTCGCTGCGAGCCGCCGTATCCGGGAATGATGCCGAGATTCACTTCAGGTTGGCCGAAGCGCGCGGCTTCGCTCGCGATTCGGACGTCGCAGGCCATTGCAAGCTCGCAGCCACCGCCGAGCGCGAAGCCGTTGACGGCCGCTATTGCCGGTACGCGCATGCGCTCGATCTGACGGGTTAGGGCTTGGCCCGTGCGCGCCATCACCTTCGCGTCGACGGCCGACTGGAGCGCGGCGAGCTCTGCAATGTCAGCGCCCGCAGCGAATGCGCGCGTGCCGCTTCCGGTGATGATGACGACGCGGGTCGCGGGGTCGTCGTCTAGTGCGCGCAGCGTCCGCGAGAGCTCTGTAAGAACCGCGGCGCTCAACGCGTTGAGAACGTCGGGTCTGTTCAGCGTGACGACGGCGACGGTTCCCGGCTCGACGAGAAGATAGTCGTACCCCTCAGCCATTATGCCGGTATCCTTTGTGTAAAGGGGCGAGGGACCTTGCTCGACCTTTCATACTTTCGCAGGCGACGCCTCATGCCGTATAATGCCCCCATGCGGACGGTCTATCACGAAGCGCTTGAAGGGACGCGGCTCGACGTCGTGCGGCTTGGCGCGCTCGTGTCGGATGCGATTCGAACCGCAGCTGAGGCGCTCGAGCGTCGCGACGCGGCAGCCGGAGCGCGCGTCGTCGCAGGCGACGATGCCGTCGACGACCTGCGCCGGAAGATCGAGGCGCATTGCATCGAGCTGATCTGGCGCCAACAGCCGGTTGCCGGCGAGTTGCGCGAGATCGCGGCGATGCTCAACATCGCAACCGATCTGGAACGCATCGGTGACTACGCCGTCGAACTGGCCAAGAACGCGATCAAGCTCGCTGACACGCCGCTGCGTCCGCAGCGCGTCGAGATCGACCGCATCGTGGGCGTCGTGCACGGTATGCTGCTCGATGCGATGCGCGCGTACTCCGATCGCGACGACGCGCGCGCGAGCTCCGTCATCGAACGCGATCGCGAAGTTGACCAGCTCTACAAACGCAGCATACGCACGCTCCAAGAAGAGATGCAAGCCGAACCCGACTTGGTGCCGGCCGCAACGCGGTATCTCTTCATTTTGACCTCGCTCGAACGCGCCGGCGACAGAGCGGGCAACGTGGCCTGGCATACCAAAGACATGCTCGGACTCGGCTAGCCGAAGGATTGAGTCAAGCACACGTAACGCCGCTTCCGCGATCCGAGTTTCCCGTCACGGAAAAGGTCGCGTACCTAAATCACGCCGCCACCGGCGTGCTGCCGCGCGTGACGCGGAATGCATGCGCCGCGTTCTTGACTGCACAGAGCGAGGGTGCCGTTCTCGGAACATGGCCTTACGAGTTGAAACTGCCTCAGTTCCGCGAGCGTCTCGCGGCGTTGCTCGGTGCTTCCGGCAAGGATGTCGCGTTTCTGAGAAACACGAGTGAGGCGGCAAACGTGCTCGCCCTCGGCATCGACTGGAAAGCCGGTGACGAGATCGTTCTTCCTGACGACGAGTTTCCAGCCAATGCCATCCCTTGGCTTGCGATGCGTAACCGCGGCGTGAACGTGCGCTTCATTCGCACGGCACACGAACGCATGACGCCCGACGTTCTCCGTCGCACGATTACGAAGAGAACACGCGTCGTTACGCTATCCTGGGTCTCTTTCGTGGACGGCTATCGTCACGATCTCGCGGCCTTGGCGCAGATCGCGCACGAACGTGGGGCGCTCCTTTGCGTCGACGCGATTCAGGGCATGGGTGTGTTTCCGGTCGACGTCCGTCAAGCCGGCGTCGACGCCTTCTACGGAGGTGGGCAGAAGTGGATGCTCGCGCTCCAGGGCATCGCGTATCTCTACGTCGCGCCGTCACTTCAGGAACGCCTCGCGGTTGGCGTGCCCGGCTGGCGCGCCCTTGAAGATATGTGGGATTTCCTCAACTACGACCAGCAGTGGATTGCCGATGCGTCACGCTTCGAAGGCGGCACGCCGAATCTGATCGGTCTGCTTTCACTGGCTTCTTCGGCGGAGTTTCTTCTGCGCTACGATCGCGGGGCGATCGCCGAGCACGTGCTCGCCCTCACCGACCGCCTCTGCGACGGACTCGTTCGCGCCGGTGCGCGCCTGCTCTCGCTCCGTGGTGACGGTATATCGTCGGGAATCATAACGTTCAACGTTCCGAGAGCGGACCCGGTGGAGCTTGGAAAGCGGTTGCAGCATGCAGGCGTCGTCACCACGTATCGCGCGAACGGCATTCGCGTCTCTCCGCACGGCTACAACACGTTCGATGAGATCGATACGCTCCTCGACGCCCTTTAGTAGCCGCCTTCCTTCACGACGCAGGGAGACATCACGGCGTCCTTCATGCCGTGAATGAGGTGCTTGTCCGCCGGAGCAACAGTCGCAAGGATGCCGCCGAGCCTCACGCCATCTCCGGAAGCGAAGTAGTACGGGCAGAGACGCACGCGCCCCTCGAAGTGCGAAATGTCGTCCTTCGCGCGATCGAAATAGGGCTGGCGCAGACGTTTTCCCTTATGGAAGCGCTGTAGAACGTACGGTGTCCTTTCGAAAGACGCGAGCGCCTCGTCGAGCGCTGCCGTCCATTCGTCCTTGGTCAAATCGTTTGCTATTTTGACACCGCGCGAACCCCACGCGAGCTCCGAGAAGCCGGACGGCTTCGTGACGAAGTTGCGCTCGCTCTTCCCAAGCTCGAGGAGCTGTCGCCAGCTGTTGACGGGAACGCCGCTCGCCGTGAGGTCGTCGATGGACGCCTGTGGCGGAAGTGGCCGCGGGTCGAGCACCCACGTGCGCGGCATGAGTGCGCGCACGCGTTCGTATGCGTCACCTATCTCAGAGCGCCAGAGTTGAGCGAGTGCCGGATGATGGAGAAGCGCGAACGAAAGCTTCTCCTCGAGATGGGCCTTCGGCGGCGGCGTCAAGCGCACGCGTCCG
Organism: Vulcanimicrobiota bacterium; assembly: GCA_030038335.1. Lineage (GTDB taxonomy): Bacteria > Vulcanimicrobiota > Vulcanimicrobiia > Vulcanimicrobiales > Vulcanimicrobiaceae > Tyrphobacter. The sequence goes on along the minus strand of JASHPC010000143.1, from coordinate 11,782 downwards.
TGGCGTGCAGCGTAGAGCATGAGCTCTTGCTTCGGCACGTTGAGCAAGTCGAAGAGCTCGAAGTTTCGGTACAGGACGTCGAGCTTCTCCTCGCGCCCGTCCTCGAGACGTAAGAAGAGCGCGTCTTCGGTGAACACGATATCTTGCGGCGTGCAGACGTACGCTTTGCCGAGCCCGAGCCGCCGGATCGCATCCGCGAGCCAGCCCATCTCCGCACGGTAGTCACCGGACTCGTCCGAGACGACGATCGCGGTCGTCGGATCCGCGATGCCGCTCACGCTGCGAAGCATCCACGCGAACGACGCCGGCATTCCGTCGACTCCGCCGATAGACTCGATCCCGAGCTTGCAATAAGCCTCGGCCATGGCGCCGACAAATCCCAAGCCGCCCGGGATGCTGTCGAGCTCCGTCGCGACGAGGCCGCTCTCCGTGAGGAGAAGGTCTGGTCGAATTACACCTGGGACCTCTTGCTTGAAGCGGTTCTGCCTCGCAAGGCGCACGATATGATCGGGTTTTCCCTTGTCGAGGTACTCGGCAATGAAGGCGGGAGCAGTACCGCGCGCACTGCGTAGATAGAGCGCGTTGAGCGCGCGATAGAAGGCGTGAAGGTCGGTGCCGATCTGCTCGATGCGCGAGAGTGACGCGGGAGACAATGCAAACGGCTCGGGACTGATGCGCCATGCAATTCGTTCGCGCTCGTCTTCCACTCGGAAGAGGCCGGTCGGAATCGCGTCATAGAGAAAATGCGCTTGCTCTCGAGCCGTCAGGTCGGGGCGTATTGCGGTGCAGGCCACTAGCACCATCCTCCGCGTCGACAGTCGGGAACCTTACGGTCCTTGAAGGCAATGTATCTGCGTCGCACGTCCTCAATAAGGTTCCCTGCCGGTGACGGGTTTCACCCGCCGGGCCTTGGAGAGGCGGTTTGGCCCCTCAATTGACGGCTCGGGGTATCCTTAAGGGTGGTGTCCATCGAGCTCATCGCCCTGGACCTCGACGGGACGCTGCTCGACACGCACGAGCAGGTCTCGGAGGTGAACCGGGCCGCTATAACCGCCGCCCTCGCTGAGGGCGTCCGCATCGTTCTCGTTACCGGACGCGGTGTCGAGGCTCCATCGCAAATAGCGAGGAACCTCGGAATCGCGCTGCCGGTGATCTGTTGCCATGGCGCGCTCACGAAAGACGTGCAGACCGGGCGCACGATCGGTCACATTCCCGTCCCCATCACGTACGCTAAGCCGATGATCGAATACGCCGAGACGAACGGCATCGACGTCGCGGTATACGTCGAGGAGCGCTTTTATCGCGTGCGCGGCGCACGACGGTACATGAGCGACATGCGCAGCCCCGAGTGGAACGAGGTCGATTCCTTCCGCGATCTGCCGGCAGTCGCTCCGACCTTTATGCGCTTTCTCGGGAGAGACGCAGCCGACGCCGTGCGTCAGCGCTTCGCGCGGCTTCCGCTGCACTTCAAGTTTGAGACGTGGGGCGAGTTCGAGGAGTGCGCCGTTACGAGCCGCGAGGCCACGAAACGGCACGCACTCGAGAATCTCTGCAAGACCTACGGAATCGAGCGCGAGAAGGTGCTAGCGATCGGCGACTCGCGTAACGACGTGCCAATGCTTCGCTGGGCCGGCGTCGGCGTCGTGATGGCCAACGCAGAGCCCGACGTGCTTCGCAGCATCGGGCACGTGACCAGCGGAAACGACGACGACGGCGTCGCGCACGCGATCGAGCGATACGTCCTTAAAAGAGAGTATCGCGAGCGCAGCGCGTGACCGTTCGCGTTCTCGCCTTCGCGCGCGTGCGCGAGATCCTCGGTTCGAACGATTCCACCCTCACGTTGAACGATGGCGCGCGCGTCTCGGATGCGTGGGCTGCCGTCGTGGAACGCGCCCCGGCGCTCGCGCCACTTGCACGTTCGACGCGCGTCGCGCGTAACGGCGAAATCGTTTCCGGTGAAGAGCCGCTGCAAGACGGAGACGAGCTTGCGCTCCTGCCGCCGAGTGGAGGCGGCTGATGTTCGCGGTGACCGAGACGCCGATCGATGCGCATCGCGTCGAGGCGTCAGTTCTCGCGCCAGGTTACGGCGGCGTCGTTACCTTCCTCGGGTTCGTGCGCGAGCGTTCGGATGACGACCGCGCAGTCGACGGACTCGCGTACGAAGCACACGAATCGATGGCGGTCGCAGAGTTCGAAAAGATCGCTGCGGCGCTACGAGAGCGCTATGGCGATCTGCGCGTCGCGATCGTTCATCGTACCGGATCCTTAAACGTGGGCGAGGTCGCCGTTGTGGTCGCCGTCGCAGCGCCGCACAGGCGCGTGGCATTCGCGGCATGCGCCGAGGCGATAGACGAGCTGAAGAAAGGCGCGCCGATCTGGAAAAAGGAGCGCTATCTCGATGGAACGGATGACTGGCGCGAGAACGCGCCGTGACGCTCGAGCTTCAGTGCGTCGAAGCGACCCGTAACTCCATTGCGTTTCTGCGATACGTGCCGCGAAAACCACGGGGCGTTGCGATCGTCGCTGCGCACGGCTATTCGTCGTCAAAGCAGAACCTCGATCCGCTCTGCGCCTTCCTCTGCGCGCACGGCTACGAGATCTTCAGTCTAGACTTTCCTGGACATAAGCTCGGTTCGTCCGGAGGGCGACTCGAAAGCTTCGACGACTGCACCGATGCCATGGAGGCGGTAGCGCGCAGTGCGCGAGAGCTCTGCGGAGATCCGTTCTTGCTTGGGCACAGTCTCGGCGCCCAGACCGCGATCGTCTGCGGCGGCCGCGACGCGAACGTGCGGGGCGTCGTTGCGATCGCAACGGGATATCGACGTCCGGCCGCACTCGAGGCGCTGCAGAGGACGTTCACGGTCGACCTGCGCGCCGAGTACGTCGACGGCGCTGCGCTGCCGGCGCTGTTCGAGGGCGCCGACGCGCGAATCGACGCTGCGCTTCCGCTTCTTTGCGGACGTCCAGCGCTCTACGTCCTGGCGGAGAACGACGCCATGGTAACGCCGTCGAGCGTTGTAGAGCTCTACGAGCGCGCGCCAGAGCCAAAGCGGCTCGCGCGCATTGCGAGCAATCACACGAACGCCGGCGAAAACGGGCGCACGTCGGTACTGCAATGGCTCAAGGATGTTACGCCGGTATAGCCGCCATCTGCTAATCCCCGAGGTGGGCCTCGCAGGACAGCGTCGGCTCTCACGTGCCCGTGCGCTCGTCGTGGGTGCTGGCGGTCTCGGGTCTCCTGCGCTCCAATACCTTGCGGCGGCGGGCGTCGGACGGATCGGCATCGCCGACGACGACGTCGTCGACGAAACGAACTTGCAACGTCAAACGATCTTCTCGACGGCGGATATTGGGCGTCCGAAAGCGCAAGCCGCGGCCGAACGCATTACGGCACTCAACCCGCACGTCGCCGTCGACGCGCTGCAACTGCGGTTCGACGAAAGCAACGCGCGGCCGCTCGTTGCGCTTTACGACGTCGTTCTCGATTGCAGCGACCGGTTTCCGACCCGTTATCTCGTCAATGACGCGTGCGTTCTCGAGGGGAAGCCGGACGTTCACGCGTCGATCTTCCGCTTCGACGGCCAGATCGGCGTGTTCACACGCGATCACCCTTGCTACCGCTGTCTCTATCCGGAGCCGCCTCCAGCGGGGAGCACTCCCACGTGTGCCGAGGGCGGGGTACTTGGCGTGCTCGCGGGAATCGTCGGGACGTGGCAGGCGAACGAGGCGCTGAAGTCCCTGCTCGGAATCGGCGAGCTGTTGACGGGAAGGCTCATGCTCGTCGACGCGCTCGCAGGACGGACGCGCGAAGTGCGCTACGAGCGCGACCCCGCATGCGCGCTCTGCGGAGAGAGTCCGACGGTGAACGATGCGCGCGAGATCGCGTATGGCGAGGCCGAGCTCGACGCGACACTCGACGAGATCGAACCGGATGCGCTCGATGCGGCATTGCGACAGTGGACGCTCCTCGACGTGCGAGAGCCGCACGAAGCAGTGCTCGGATCGCTCGACGGCGCGGTCGCGCTTCCCGCGAGCGAGTTAGAGGCGCGCTTGCACGAGCTCGACAGTTCACGCTCGTACGTCGTCGCGTGTCGCGTCGGCGTAAAATCGCGCTGGGCGGCGCAACGGCTTCGCGACGCGGGCTTTACGCGCGTGCGCCATCTCAAAGGTGGGCTTCTTGGGTACGCGGCCCGTCATGATGACTTCGCATTCTTCTAAACCGTTCGGGAAGACGGGCGTCCTGCTTCCGGCGATCGGACAGGGAACGTGGGACATTCCCGAGCGCGGCGCCGGCCGCGGAGAAGCAGTAGCGGCCATTCGCCGTGGGATCGAGTTGGGAATGACGCATCTCGACACGGCCGAGATGTACGGATCTGGACGCGTCGAGGAGATCGTTGGCGAGGCGATCGCGCCGTTTCGGCGCGAGAGTCTTTTCATTGCGAGCAAAGTGCTCCCGTCGAACGCGACGTTTGACGGCACCATTGCGGCATGCGAGCGTTCCTTACGGCGCCTGCGTCTCGACTATCTCGATCTCTACATGCTGCACTGGCCGTCGGAGCATCCACTGGAGGAGACGATGCGCGCACTCGAGACGCTCGTCGAGAGCGGCAAGACGCGATTCATCGGCGTCAGCAACTTCGAGCCGGAAGAGATGGAGAGCGCGGCCTCTTACCTACGCGCGACGCCGCTTGCGTGCAATCAGGTTCTGTACCACCTACGCGAGCGCGGCGTCGAGCGGCGACTTATTCCGGTCGCACGAGAAAACGGCGTCGCCATCGTTGCGTATACACCGTTTGGCAGGTCGAAGTTTCCGCGCGAAGCCGCACGTCCTGGTGGCCTTCTCGCTCGCATTGCCGAGAAACACGGCGCAACGCCGCGCGCCGTCATCCTCGCGTTTGTGACACGGGCGCCAAACGTATTCACGATTCCCAAAGCGTCAAGCGTCGCACACGTCGAAGAGAACGCGCGTGCGGCGCAGCTCACTCTCGACGAAGAAGATGTCACCGCGATCGACGCGGCGTTCCCCGTAGAGCCCGGCGATGCTCCCCTTGCCATGCTCTAAGGGCGAGATCCTCGCGATGGTTCGCGACGCCGCCGGCGACGACGCAATCGCGGTTCGCATAGCGTCGGCTACCGCCGATGCGAGAACTCGCGATCGTATGCGAAGCGCTTTCTCACGTGGCGATTTTTCGAGTTGGAGATACGACGACGAGCGAGCACGGTGCGCGTCAGATCCCTCGCACGTGCTCGAAGGAGCGAGGAGCATCGTCTGCGTCGCCGTGGCATACGCAACGCCGCAGCCGACGAGGGCACCGCTCTCGGGTCGCGTCTCGAGCTACGCTTGGTCGACGGATTATCACGCGCGGATGCAAGCGCTTCTTCGCGAGATCTCGGCGCGCATCGACGCGCGCGCCGGCGCCCGGGTGACCGCCATCGCGTGCGACACGAAGCCGCTCGCGGAACGGGCGTTTGCCGCGCGTTCCGGCCTTGGATGGATAGGCAAGCACACGAATCTCATCGCGCCATCGCTCGGTTCGTGCGTCTTCCTCGGAGAGATCGTTACGGTGCTCCCTCTCGAGCCGGACGCACCGCTTCGCAAAACGTGCGGCGGCTGCCGCCGCTGCGTCGACGTGTGTCCAACCGGTGCGCTCCGCGGCGACTACACGATCGACGCGACGCGCTGCATCGCTGACGCGACGCAACGCGTCGACGGTATTCCGCGAGCGCTTCGCGCGCTCGTCGGCGAGTGGGTCTGGGGTTGTGACATCTGTCAGGACGTCTGTCCTCCGTCGCTGCGCGCCGGAAAAGCCGCGAGCGCGTCGTTTGCACCGTCGAGCGCGCGTGCCTCAACGCCGGATCTCTTGTGGCTCCTTCGCTTGCGCTCGAGTGACTTTCGCCGCGTCTTCAAGCCAACGGCAATGGGATGGCGAGGAGCGGCAGTTCTCCGGCGTAACGCTGCCGTCGCGCTTGGAAACGCGCTCGATCGCTCGACTGTTCCGGCGCTTATCGAAGCGCTCGAAGTCGATCCTCATCCTATGGTGCGCGGTCACGTCGCGTGGGCGCTCGGGCGCATTGCGTCGCCCGCAGCGGACGTAGGATTGCGACGACGGCTCGCAAGCGAGGATGACGCGAGCGTGCGCGACGAGATCGAATGTGCGCTGCGCGACATAGCCGGTCCTCAGCGATGATTCTCTGCAGGTTTACGCACGATTTGCGCCTGGACGATCACGCTGCGCTCGCAGCGGCGGCGGAACGCGGTCCCGTGCTGCCGGTACTCGTGCTCGACGAGTCGCTGCTGGCGTCACTGCGGCGTTCGCCGCTGCGTGCCGGGTTCTTCGCAGGAGCCGCCGCGGCGCTCGATGCCTCGTTACGCGAACGTGGAAGCGCGCTCGTGATTCGGCGTGGCGAGGCGGCGGCGTCATTGCTGGACTTGGCAAGGAGCTCCGGAGCAAGCGGGGTCGTTTGGAGCGCGCGTTACGACGGCGCCGGCTCGCGCGCCGACTTGCAGCTGCGCGCATCGTTGGAAGAGGCGGGGCTAGGTGCGCACTGCGTGGACGATGCTCCGGCAATCGCACCCGGCGCGATCGAGCGCGACGGCAAGGGCTACCGCGCTTTCGCACCGTACTTCGATCGCTGGCGCGAGACGCCGGTCCCCTCGTACGACGTTCCGCTGCTCTTGCAGTTCGCGCACCATCCAAACGTCGAAAGTGAACCGTTGCCTTCACCGGAGGAACTTGGCGCAACGGGCGTCGCGGCCGACTCGACGCCGCTGGTCGCTGCGGAGCGTCTCCAAGCGTTTCTCGCAAACGGTGTGCGGGCGTACGCAAGCGCTCGGCGCGACCCGTCAGAGGACGGCACGTCGCGGCTCTCGGCGCACCTTTCGTGGGGAACGCTGTCGCTACGCACTGCGGTGCGCGGAGCGCGTGAAGCGCTCGACAATCCGTTCCTCCTGAACGAGGAACGGCGATCGGTTCGCAGCTTCTTGCGTTCGCTCGCGATGCGCGACTTTTTCTTCGCCCTGGCATACTTCAATCCCGAGACAGATCGCGCGCCGCTGCAAGAGAGAATGCGCGACTTTGCGTTTACGGCCGAGCATCCACTGCTCGGCGCTTGGTGCTCGGGAAGAACCGGCTTTCCACTCGTGGATGCCGGGATGCGGCAGCTCGCGGCGACCGGGTGGATGCATCCGTACGTGCGCGCGGTCTCGGCGTCGTTTCTGTGTTTCGATCTGGGCGTCGACTGGCACGTCGGACGCGACGTATGGGACACGATGTCGATCGAGGACGATGCGGCGGTCGCGACGGGAAACTGGCAGTGGATCGCCGGAGTCGGCGCGGACCTCGTGCAGTATCCGCGCATCTACAATCCATTGCGCGGACAGCGACGCGTGGATCCGGACGGGACGTATGCGCGCGCGTGGGTGCACGAGCTGCGGCATCGGCCTCTGGGGCCGAGCGAGAATCTCGCGCCGATGTTACCGCTCTATGACGGAAACCCGTATCCATCTCCGGCGGTCGATCACGCGGCGGCGGCGCGCACGTTTCTCGAGCGCTATCGTGCGCATCTTTTGACGAAAAGCGCCAGCGTGCAGGGTTCCGAGGCGCCCGGCGGTTAAGGTCGCCCGCGCATGACGCGTCGGGACATTCTCGCTCGGCTCACTCGCGCAGCACGACCGTATTACGGTCGTATTGCAGTCGCTCTCACGTTGGGAACGCTGGCGGGCGTTCTGACGCTCGTCGCGCCTAAGGCCTTCGGCGAAATCATCGGCAACGTCATTGCGCCACCCGCGGGCCACAGGCCCGACGTGAGCTCTCTCTATTTCTGGCTCGCCGCAACGCTCGTCGCGCAGTTGCTCGCCAATCTCGCGACGTATTTCCAAACGTATCTCACCGCTTGGAGCGGACAGCATCTCATTGCGCGCTGGCGCGTCGAGCTGTTCACGCGCATTCTCAACCTGCCGCTCGGTGAGTTCGACAAGTGGCGCCCGGGAGAGCTCATCGCGCGCTTCAGTACGGACTTGCAGCTCATGACTGACGCCGTGAGCGTCTCATTGCCTCAGTTCGTCGTTGCCGTCGTGACGTTCGTGTCGTCTTTCGCCATGATGATCTACCTCGATTGGCTGCTCACCCTAACACTCGTCATCGTCGCGCCGATCGTGTCCTTTGCCGTCTCCAGATTCCAAGGCCTCATCGCGGGTAGCACGGTGCAGACGCAAGAGCGCGTGGCGGATCTCTCGTCGAACCTTGCGGAAATTCTTTCCGGACAGCGCGTCGTGAAAGCATTCGGAGCCGAACCGCACGAGATCGGACGTTTTCAGCGCTCGAACGAAGCATTCTTTACTGCGTACATGAAGCTCACCCAGTTCATTCAAACGCAGCCTCTCGTCGTCTCGACGATCATGGTGACGGCGGTCATTGTCATCATGTGGCTCTCCGTTCGCGAAGTGCTCGTCGGCCGTCTAAGCCGAGGAAATGTCTTTACGTACTGGATGCTCCTCGTGAACCTGGCAAATCCGCTCAACAGGCTTGCCGCGTTCGTTGGCGATCTGTCGAAGTCGGTCGTTGGCGCGGGACGAATCTTTGAGCTGCTGGATCTTCCAGTGGAAGCGGCAGACAAGCCGGGAGCGCGCGCCTTATCGTCGGTTGCGGGCGCTGTGACGTTCGAGCACGTAACGTTTACGTACAGCCCGGACGAGCCGGTCGCACTGGACGACGTCAATGTCGAAATTGCAGCCGGCGAAGTCGTCGCTCTCGTCGGTCGCACCGGCGCAGGAAAGACGACGCTCGTGAATCTCGTTCCACGTTTCTACGAGGCGCAACGAGGCACGGTGCGTATCGATGGGATAGACATCTCCGACATTCGTTTGGCGGATCTGCGGCGCGTCATCGGCATCGTTCCTCAGGATCCGCAGCTGCTGCGCGGATCGATCCTCGAGAACGTGCGCTACGGGCGACTCGATGCTACCGACGAGGAGATACGTGCGGCCGCTCGCGATGCAAATGCCGACGAGTTCGTCGAAGCACTCCCTGCCGGCTACGCGACGGAAGTCGGCGAACGCGGAATTCGCCTCTCGGGCGGCGAGCGTCAGCGCATCGCCATCGCACGGGCACTCCTGCGCAACCCGCGCGTTCTCATCCTCGACGAAGCGACGAGCGCTCTCGACTCGCATTCAGAGTCGCTCATTAGGCAGGCGCTGGACCGGCTTATGGCTGGTCGCACGACGCTCATCATCGCCCATCGACTTTCGACCGTGCGCCGCGCGAACCGCATTCTCTATATCGAAGCAGGGCGCGTGGTGGAGATAGGGACGCATGAAGAGCTCCTCGCACGAGGCGGAGCATACTCACATCTGTACGCCGCGCAGTTCGCGTGATATGGTCGCTTGATATGAACGTGCGACGAATCGTGCTCGACGTTGACAAAGCGATTGCGCGGCCGGGCATTCCGGAGATCGCGCAGTCGATGGAATCCGTTGTCGGTGTTGAAGCAGTGAATATTACGGTAACCGAGATCGACATCGAAACCGTCGGGATGGTGATCACGGCCGAAGGAACGAACATCGATCATGAAGCTCTTATACGGGCGATCGAGGGCACAGGTGCGGTGGTGCACAGTATCGACGAGCTCGCCATAGGAAACCGCATCGTAGGGTACGTCCGGCGCGTGCGGTGAGGAGTGTACGGCCGATATTCCGGCGAGAGCAGCTTTTCGCCGTGATCGTTGGCCTTGCGGACGGCATCCTCAACGCGCTCGCCCTCACGTCCGGGCATATCCTGAAGGAATCCACGACGCTCGACGCGTCGTTTGCCGTGCGGCTCGCGGTAGCGTCGGGAATATCGGGAGTCTTCGTGTTTTTCATTGCTGACTACGCCCGAAGCAGAAGTGAGCTCGTGCGCTTCGAGCGTCAACTCAATCTCATGTCGCCAGGCCACCTCGCGCGCACGCAACTAGGCCGTGCTGCGGCTTCAGATGCAGCGTGGTCGGCGGTGATCTCCTCGGTATGCAACCTCCTGGGCGCCTTCTTTCCGCTAATGATCGGGGCCGCTGCACATCGAGGCTGGCTGGCCGTTGCCTCGGCGCTGGCTGCACTCGCTCTTTTGGGCGCGACCGTTGCAGGCGTCGTTCACGGCAGCCCCTTTCGATGGTCGCTTACGCTTTTGGCATCGGGTATAGTTCTTGCAGCGGCAGGGATGTTGTTGCACGTCGCATAGCCCACTGGCTGGAAGGAACCCGAAATGAAGTTCGTTGCCGAAATCCTCATTGCGCTGCTCCTGCACCCGATCGCCATCATTTTGGCCTGGATCAACCTTGCGGGGCGCAACGACCTTGACACAGTGAAAAAAGTGCTCTGGGCAGTGCTTATCCTGGTTGCGTGGGGGATCGGCCCAATTCTCTACATGCTTCTCGCCGATGGTTCGCTGTGGTAGCCTTTCGGCGGCTGCGGCGTCCCGATTCTCAGCGTAGCGGGTAGCGCCTTCACCGTCTCTTCGCGCGCTCGCGAGACGTTGCCCGAATAGAAGTCCCCGAAATCGAGGGTCACGACGGCGTTCGGAGCCTGCGCGTTCGCGTACTGCGAAAGTCGCGGATGTGACGGCTCGTTCGGTGCGAGCGGCAGCCACCCGATCTTCGTCATGCGCGATCCGTTGAGAATGGTGAAGAGAGCGCCGTTCCCGGACTCCCATGCTATCGTCGACGCGGAACCGCTCGGTGGCACCCAGCACCAGCCGTCATGAGCGTCGTACGTCCATGCGCCGTAGTGATACGGGGTCCAACCCCACGATTCTCGTGAGATCCACGTCCAACCCAGAGCATTGCGCCAGAACCAGCGCCCGTTTAAAAACGGCGTCCACTCCGATGTCTCCGACGGCCGCCACGCCTCCCCGTATCGCGGCAGTGTCGTCCACGTCCCGTAACGCGAGAGATACGCGTTCTCCGCAGGCACCGCGTCGCGCTCGAGATTGAAGCGATCGAAGTCGTCGGGGGGCGCCGGCGTGCCGTAATGTAGCGCTGGCGCGTCCGGTGTGCCGCCAATCGTGACGACTTCGCCCGGACGAAGAATCTGCATGCCGTTCGGCGTGAGGATTCGTATCGTACCTCGCTCCGCCGTCACGCTCGTCTCGCCGCCGGCTGCGCTGATGCGAAAGGAGCCCGGCGAGTCCGGCGCAACGGCACCGGCGCTCGTCTCAATGCGAGGCGCGTCGCCGTTACGGTGCGCCGACACGTCGATCGTGCCGTCGAGAAGTCTCACGTATCGATGATGGCGCGCGAGAGAAACGAGTTGCACGCGGCTGTTTCCGTCGACGCGAACGGCAACCGATGCGTCGAGCGCGATCTCGGCTGCGGCGCCTGCGTGCGTCGCAAAAGTGTCGCCGGGAAGGAGTGGCTCATTGACCGTCGCAGGTACCGCGTTGCCTTCGGAACGTGCGAGCGACGCACGACCGTGCAGTGCGCTGACGTGTGCCACGAGAACGAGCGGCGCTAGTCCGACCATCGTATCGTGATTCCTGCGTCGTGAAATCCGAAGTACCTGCGCGCGTCTCCGCAAAGATACGCGAGCAACGGTTCCCGCGCGACGGCGACCGTCATGCGCGAGACAATTTCCTCCGGCGGCACCCACGCGGCTTCGACGACGTGATCGCTGCCTGCTGGAACGCGCGGCTCGCCGCTTGCGTCGAGCGAGAACGTAACGTTTGAAACGTGCGTAGAGCCGTCGTAGCTCTCGCTCACATACGCGAGGCCGATTACGCGCGCTTCGAGTTCCGTCTCCTCGGCAATCTCTCGT
>JASHPC010000142.1 GCA_030038335.1 Vulcanimicrobiota bacterium | reverse complement strand
GAGATCTTCATCTACTGGTACCGCATGATGCAGCCGATGAGCGTCGACTTCAAGGGCTTTGACTCCAATCCGGTCGAGGAAGCCTGGAACGCATGGCAATGGAGCATCTAGGATCGCCGAATCAGCCCGTTGGCCCACTACCCGAGCTCGTCTGGCTTCGGAAGATCATTCTCGATCGTGCACTCACGCGTGGAGACTACGTCCTCGCCGGCGGCGTGCGCAGCGACTATTACATCGACAAGTTCCAGCTCTTTAGCGACCCGCACGTCCTGCGGCGCATCGCGCGCCTCTTTACGCCGCTCATCGCGGAGGAGAATCCCGACGTAATCGGAGGAACGGAGCTCGGCGGCGCAATCATTGCGACGGCGGTCTCGCAGCTCTCAGGTTTACCGATGATCGTCGTTCGCAAGAAGCCCAAAGGCTACGGTGCATTTCCGAATGAGTACGTCGAGGGGCCGTACGAGCGCGGCATGCACGTGCTCTTGCTCGAGGATATCGTCAGCAACGGGGGCGAGCTTCTTGCCGCAAAGGCGCACTTAGAGGGGCTTGGCATGCGCGTCACGCCGTGCGCCGTTATCAGCCGGGGCTTGGCGCCCGTGCGCGCGCTCATTCAGTTCTCGCTTCCTCGCGGCAAAGCCCAAGCCGAAAACTAAAATCCCTCGCGGGTTATGTTTTCGGCGAGGTGAGATACGCGAGCACTTCGTCGGCGTGACCGTCCGCGGTGACCTTCGGCCAAACTTTCACGATCTTGCCCTTCGAATCGATAAGGAACGTCGAGCGCTGGATGCCTCTGTACGTTTTCCCATAGTTTTGCTTGTCGACGATCACGCCGAACGCGTCGCAGAGCTTTGAATCGACGTCAGAGAGGAGCTCGAACGGCAGCGAGTACTTCTTCTTGAACTTCTGATGCGACTCTACCGAGTCTCGGCTGACACCGATGACGCGCACTTTCTTCCGCTTGAAGCGAGCGAGAAGATCGCGGAACTGCGAGGCTTCGTTCGTGCAGCCCGGCGTGTCGTCTTTCGGATAGAAGTACAGGAGAAGCGATCCGCTTAGAAGGTCCGTCGTCTTGACGCGCTTGCCCGCGTCGTCGTCGAGCGCGACGACGGGCATCTTGTCACCTTCGGTCAACATAGGGCGCCCTTTCGCGGTATACTCGCAGCGATGCCTGCCCATCCACTCGCCGAACAGCTCGCGCGACGCCTCCCGATCGGCGCGCGCGTCGTGGATTTTGGCTGCGGACGCGGGCGTAACGCGGGCACCCTGGAAGCGGCCGGGCTCGAGGTCACCGAAGTTTCCGACAGCGAGGCCCAGGGCGCTCGAGCAACCTCTGATCCAACGCCTTTCGCGGCGGTTTTAGCGACGCACGCACTTCTGCATGGGACGCCCCAGAGCGTCGCCGAACGCGTCGATGCGATAGCGCAGAGTCTCGAGGCGAAAGGCCTCTTCTTCGGCACCTTCGCCTCCACGCGCGACGCCCGGTATGGCCGAGGAAGACGTGTCGCCGAGGAAACGTTCGCTCCGATCGAAGGCGACGAACGCGGCGTGCCTCACGTCTACTACGACAAGACACGGCTGCTCGCGATTCTCTCCCCGTATTTCGAAATCGAATCGATCGAGGAGCACGACGTCGACGCCGTCGCCGGCACGTGGGCACATCCCACGGCGCGCCTCACAGATGCCGTGCACTGGTTCGTCAAAGCCGCCCGGCGCGCGGATCAGTAGCGCGGGATCGAGGGGTCGACCCGCTGCGAATATGCGTCGATGCCGCCATCGACGTTGTACGCGTTTTCGAATCCCACGCTGACGAGAAAAGCCGCTGCGTAGGCGCTGCGACTGCCTGAGTGACAGAGCACGGCAATCGCCGCGTTACGGTCGAGCTCGCCGAGTCTCGCCGGAAGCTCTCGGAGCGGAACGTGCGTCGCTCCTGGCAGCGCCGCGAGATGCAGCTCCGCTGCCGTCCGAACGTCGAGCAAGACGAACTCCTTGCCGGCTTCGCGCCAGCGCGCAAGCTCTTCGACTGAGATATCCTTCGACACTAGCGTCTTTCGGTTCCGATGAGGTGCTCCATCGGACTCGACGCGTTCGCATACAGCCGCTTCTCCATACGGCCTGCAAGGAACGCCATACGGCCTGCCTCCACCGCACGTCGCATCGCTTCTGCCATTAAAACTGGATCGCGAGCAGCCGCGATGCCCGTGTTCATGAGCAGCGCGTCGACGCCGAGCTCCATCGCGATCGCAGCGTCCGATGCCGTGCCGACTCCAGCATCGACGATGACGGGCACGCGTGCGCGTTCCTTGATGATGCGAATGGAATAGGGGTTGCAGATGCCGAGCCCACTTCCGATTGGCGCAGCGAGCGGCATGACCGCCGCGCACCCAAGCTCTTCCAACTGCTTGCAGACGATCGGGTCGTCGCCGATATACGGAAGCACCGTGAAGCCGTCGGCTACGAGCCGCTCCGCAGCCTCCAGCGTCGCGCGTGGATCTGGATGCAGCGTTTGCGCGTCGCCAATAACTTCGAGCTTCACGAGATCGGTGCCGAGAAGTTCGCGGGCCAGTTGTGCCGTGAGCACCGCGTCTTTGGCATTGTAACAACCCGCCGTGTTCGGAAGGATCGTATAGCGCGAGCGGTCGACGTAGTCGAGCATCGTCTTTCCGCTCGCGTCGTCGAGATTGATACGGCGAATTGCGACCGTCACCATCTCCGCACCGCTCGCCGCGTGCGCGGCCTGCATCACGTCGAGAGACGGATACTTCCCGGTACCGACGATGAGTCTCGAGGCAAACTCGTACGTTCCTATTTTCAGCATGCTATCCACCAGCGACTGCTTTGATGATCTCGATGCGGTCGCCCTGCGCGAGGCGGTGCACGCCGTACGCCGACCGCTGCACGACGCGTTCGTTGCAGGCAACCGCAATGCCGCCCGTGCCGGCGCCGATCGCACGCAAGAGATCCTCGATCGTTGCGCCGTCCGCAGTTTCGCGCGGTTCGCCGTTCACAGTAATCGACATCACATGTTCGTATACACCGGGCCTCCGCCGCCTTCCGGAGGAACCCATGTAATCGCTTGGTAGGGATCGGCGATGTCGCAGGTTTTGCAGTGAACGCAGTTCGTGAAGTTGATTTGCAGGCGCCCCTCGATGCTTCCGTCGTTCTTCTTTTCAAAGAGCGGCTCGTAGACGGCTGCGGGACAGAAGTACTTGCACGGGTTACCATACTCCGCCGCGCAGTGACTCCGGCAGACTTCCGTCCGCACGTGCAAGTGGCACGGCTGATTCTCGTCGTGCATCGTTCCGGAGTTGTAGACGTCGGTAAGCTTGTCGAACGTGAGAACGTTGTCGATCGGCGCGCGTTTTGCGACCGGCGGCTCGAATCCGCGTTTCTCCATAACCGTGTATCCAGCTTTCCCATGAAGCCGTTCGCGGACACCGAAACCGCGGCCGCGAGAGATCGTGGCAAGGCCGGCGTTGAG
>JASHPC010000141.1 GCA_030038335.1 Vulcanimicrobiota bacterium | reverse complement strand
AATGATACCGTCGGCGACGATATTGCGGAGGATCGCGAACCACTGCGGTTGCGCTTCCGATGACATACTCTTGTTCGATCTTCGGAAACGTAAGAACCCGTCGTAACGGACGCTGCTCTTAGCGCATGCGCCGAAATATCGGCTGATCGTGCACGACCTGGCGGAACGCACGCTCGTGCACCGTCCCGGTCAGGCTTTCGCCGGCTCCGAGCATGAGAAAGCCGAGGTGCCCGAGGCTTTCGAAGAAGATGCGGTGCAGACGATACTGGACGGCACCGTTGTAGAGCGGGAGCAAGCCGCGCGCGACGATCGCAACGAACTCGTTGATGGAGCCGTCGGCGGCTGGATCGTGCCGGCCGAACGTGATTCCGCCCCGAATCTCGTCGCGCGGAATCGCGTAGCGCTGCGTCACCTCGAAGTACGAGTGGATTGGTGCTTCGAGCCCCGCCTGTCGCGCGTGCGTAGCGAGATCGTTCTCGTCCGTATGTTCGCAGAGTCCCATCTTCGCGACGGCGACGGAAGCATCGTTGATGCAGGTCGCATAGATGAGGCTCTTTGAGAGAATGCCTGCATCGGCGAGAAGCGCCGCGATCGTAAACGCCTCGCCGCCGGTCGCACTGCCGGGAATCCAGACGCGAACGAAAGGATACGTGCGCAGCAGCGGCATCACGTTGTTGACGAACGCTCGCAGGAACGATGGATCGGAGAAGAGCGACGAGCCGCTCCCGCGCATCGAGATGACGAACGACGCGAGCGCGCGTTCGTCGTGGAGAAGAAGGTTTTGCAGCGCGGAGATCGTCTCCAGGCCGTGCGCTCGCATCGCACCCGCGACGCGCCTGCGCAGCACCGACTGGTTGAACTGCCGGAAGTCACACGAGCCGTACCGCAATAACGCGTCGAGGAAGAGCTGCAGCTCGATGTCTGCCAGCTCGTCGCGTCGCAGCGAAAGCGCGGCGCTCGCGGCTTCCTCGACGGTTAACGGTTCAACCATACCGTGAAGAGGGAGACGAGGCGCTCGACGTCGACCGGCTTGCTCACGTAATCCGAGGCTCCAGCGGCGATGCACGCCTCGCGATCGCCTTTCATCGCTTTTGCCGTCAGCGCGATGATCGGGATGTCGGAGAATCGCTTCTCCGAGCGTATCCGGCGGATCGTTTCGAAGCCGTCCATATCAGGCATCATGATGTCCATTAGGACGATGTCGACGGAGCCCTCGGCGCGCAGCCTCTCGATGCCTTGCAGGCCGCTCTCCGCGCTGAGCACGTGCATCCCGTACGAGCTGAGAGCCTTCTCGAGCGCGTAAATGTTACGCGTGTCATCGTCGACGATGAGAAGACGCTTGTCTTTGAGCGAGTCACCGCTCCCTACCGCCGAAGGTAAACGCTTTGCCGCTCCGAGGTCCGCCTCGACGCGATGGAGGAAGAAGTTCAATTCGTCGAGCAGCCGCTCGGGCGCACTCCCGTCCTTCACCATGATCGTCGACGCAAGGCGTCGCAGTCGCGCCTCCTCGTCTCGGTCGAGGTCGCGCGCAGTGTAGACGATGATCGGTACGCGTTCGGTGTCCGCGCGAGAGCGAAGCGTTTCGATGAGACTCTCACCCTGAACGTCGGGAAGTCCGAGATCGATGACGACGCAGTCGAACGTCTGTTGCTCGACGGCCCCTATCGCCGCCTCCGCCGACGTGACGGCGGTCACGCGCATCTCGCCCGTTCCAATAAGGCCTACGAGCGAGTTGAGCTGCGTGAGGTCGTCTTCCACGATGAGAACGTTTCGTTGACGGCTCTGCGCGAATCCGAGAAGATCGTCGAAGGCGCGGATGAGCGCTTCTTCCGAAACCGGCTTTTGCACGTATGCCAGCGCACCGGCCTGCTTCGCGCGATCCTCGTACTCACCACCCGAGATGACGTGAACGGGGATGTGCGCCGTTGCTGCCGAGTGCTTGAGGTCGTCGAGCAACTGCCACCCGTCAACGTCGGGAAGCGCGATGTCGAGCGTGACCGCGTCGGGCAGATACCGATTTGCGAGCTCCGCGGCGTCTCGGCCGTTATGCGCGATGAGCGCCTTGAAACCGCGGCCGTGCGCGAATCCCGCGAGAACCTTCGCAAACGTGCGATCGTCCTCGACGATGAGAAGCGTTCGATCGTCGGCGCCGATCGTGTCGCGGTCGTCAGTCGCCGGTACCGCGTCGAGGACCGCTTGGCGCTGCGAGCTGAGGCGATGCGCCGGATGGTAGAACGTGAACGTCGATCCGACGCCGACGTCGCTCTCGATTCCGACTTCGCCGCCGAGAAGTCCAGCGATCTCGCGGCTGATCGCGAGGCCGAGCCCGGTCCCGCCGAACTTGCGCGACGTTCCCATGTCCGCTTGTTGGAAGGCTTCGAAAATGACGTTGAACTTGTCCGATTGGATGCCGACGCCCGTGTCACGCACCGAGAAGGCAATCGCGGGTCCGGGGAGCGGCAGTAGGCGATCGTAGGCCATGCCGATGTGGAGCGTCACGGATCCCGCGCTCGTGAACTTGAACGCGTTGGAGAGAAGGTTCTTGAGCACTTGCTGCAGGCGCGTCGGGTCGCTCACGATGGACGCTGGGACGTCTTCGTCGCGCGTGACTTCGAATCGAAGGTCCTTGTCGGTTGCGACTTGCGAGAACGTGCGGCGCACCTCGGCTTCGATCGATTCGATCGTGACGTCCTGAAGGTCGATTGCCGTCGTGCCGGATTCGATCTTGGAGAGGTCGAGAATGTCGTTGATGAGCGTGAGCAGGTCCGTTCCCGCCGAGCGAATCGTCTCGGCGTACTCGATCTGCTCGAGCGTCATGTTGCCTTCGCTGTTTCCGGCGAGTTGCTTCGAGAGGATCAAGAGGCTGTTGAGCGGCGTTCGCAGCTCGTGCGACATGTTTGCAAGGAACTGCGACTTGTACTTCGAGGTGAGCGCGAGCTGTTCGGCCTTCTTTTCGAGCTCGGTGCGCGCTTCTTCGATCTCGCGCGTTCGACGCTCGACTTCCGCGTTGCGCTCCTGAAGCAGGCGCGCCTTCTCTTCGAGCTCGTCGTTCGTCTGCTTCAGTTCGAGTTGCTGGCTCTGCAGCTCCGTCGTGAGCGATTGCGACTGCTCGAGCAGCTCCTCCGTACGCATCGAGGCGGTGATCGTATTGAGCATGATGCCGATCGACTGGACGAGCTGCTCGAGGAAGAGAAGATGGATTTCGCTGAATCGCTGGTGCGATGCGAGCTCGATGACGGCCCGGATCTCGCCCTCGAAGAGCACCGGAAGCACGACGGTGTTCGTCGCGTTCATGTGGCCGAGGCCGGAGCCGATCCGCAGGTATCCGGGAGGCAGATCGTTGAGGACGACGCGACGCCCTTCGACGGCGCACTGTCCGACAAGCCCTTCACCGAATGGAATCGTCTCCTGTTCGCGGCGTTCCTTTGGAAGGGCGTAGCTCGCTATGAGGCGCAGGCGCGGCGCTCCCTCGGTCTCGGTAATGTAAAACGCTCCCGTTTGAACGCCGATGAGGGGTGCGATCTCCGACATGATGAGCTGCGTGACGACGCGGATGTCGCGTTGTCCCTGAAGCATCGACGTGAAACGCGCGAGGTTCGTCTTGAACCAGTCCTGCTCGGTGTTCTTGCGCGTCGTGTCGCGCAGATTCTGAATCATCTCGTTGACGATTCGCGTGAGCTCACCCACCTCGCCGCGCGCTTCGATCTCGATCGTTCGCGAAAGATCGCCCTTCGTCACCGCTGTCGAGACTTCAGAGATCGCGCGGATTTGGTTCGTAAGCTGCGCGGCGAGCTGGTTCACGTTGTCGGTCAGCTCGCGCCACAGACCCGCAGCTCCCGGCACCGCAGCCTGTCCGCCGAGGCGGCCTTCGAAGCCGACTTCGCGCGCAACGGTGGTCACCTGGTCGGCGAACGTCGCGAGCGTGTCGATCATCCCGTTGATCGTCTCTGCGAGCTGCGCAATTTCACCGCGCGCCTGCAGCGTGAGCTTGCGCTTGAGGTCACCGTTCGCGACGCCGGTTACGACTTCGGCGATACCGCGAACTTGGTTCGTTAGGTTCGCTGCCATCGAGTTGACGTTATCGGTGAGATCCTTCCAAACGCCGCTGACGCCTTGTACGTGTGCTTGGCCGCCGAGCACGCCCTCGGAGCCGACCTCGCGTGCGACGCGCGTCACTTCGGATGCAAAGGCGTTGAGCTGGTCGACCATCGTGTTGACGGTATCTTTGAGCTCCGCGATCTCGCCGCGAACGTTGACCGTGATCTTCTTGGAAAGATCTCCGTTTGCGACGGCGATCGTGACCTTCGCGATGTTACGGACTTGCGACGTCAGGTTCGAGGCCATGACGTTCACCGAGTCGGTGAGGTCCTTCCAGGTACCGCTGACGCCCGCGACTTGTGCCTGGCCGCCGAGCACGCCTTCGGATCCGACCTCGCGCGAGACGCGCGTCACTTCGGATGCAAACGCGTTGAGCTGATCGACCATCGTGTTGATCGTGTTCTTCAGTTCTGCGATCTCGCCGCGGACGTCGACCGTGATCTTACGCGAGAGGTCGCCCGTTGCGACGGCCGTCGTCACGTCTGCGATGTTGCGGACCTGCGACGTCAGGTTCGAGGCCATGACGTTCACCGAATCGGTGAGGTCCTTCCACGTACCGCTGACGCCTTTGACGTCGGCCTGACCGCCGAGCTTACCTTCGGAGCCGACTTCGCGCGCGACTCGGGTCACCTCGGATGCGAAGGCGTTGAGCTGGTCGACCATCGTGTTGATCGTGTTCTTCAGTTCCGCGATCTCGCCGCGGACGTCGACCGTGATCTTACGCGAGAGGTCGCCCGTTGCGACGGCAGTTGTCACGTCGGCGATGTTGCGGACTTGCGACGTCAGGTTCGAGGCCATGACGTTCACCGAATCGGTGAGGTCCTTCCACGTGCCGCTGACGCCTTTGACGTCGGCCTGGCCGCCGAGCTTACCTTCGGAGCCGACTTCGCGCGCGACTCGGGTCACCTCGGATGCGAAGGCGTTGAGCTGGTCGACCATCGTGTTGATCGTGTTCTTGAGCTCCGCGATCTCACCGCGGACGCTGACGGTAATCTTTCTCGAGAGGTCTCCGTTTGCGACGGCGGTCGTCACGTCGGCGATGTTGCGGACTTGCGACGTCAGGTTCGCAGCC
>JASHPC010000140.1 GCA_030038335.1 Vulcanimicrobiota bacterium | reverse complement strand
TGCGAACCAGGCCGGATCTCCGCAACGTCGCGATCATCGCGCACGTCGACCACGGTAAGACGACGCTCGTCGACGCGATGCTCAAGCAGAGTGGCGTCTTTCGTGAGGGGCAAGCCGTCGAGTCCCGCGTACTCGACTCCAATCCTCTCGAGCGCGAGCGCGGCATCACGATCCTTGCGAAGAACACGTCGATAACGCACGGAGGCGTGAAGTTCAACATCGTCGACACGCCGGGCCACGCGGACTTCGGCGGCGAGGTCGAGCGCGTGCTCCAGATGGTGCAGGGCGTGTTGCTCCTCGTCGACGCCGCGGAAGGCGTAATGCCGCAGACGCGTTTCGTGCTGCGCAAAGCGCTCGAGCTCGATCTCCGTGCGATCGTCGTCGTCAACAAGATCGATCGAAAAGACGCGCGCCCGGTAGAAGTCGTGAACGACGTCTTCGATCTCTTCATCGAGCTCGGGGCCGAGGACGAGCAAGCCGATTTTCCCGTCGTTTACACGAACGCAAAGGCCGGGACTGCAACGAGGGATCCCGCTGTTGCCGGACGCGACCTCGAACCGCTTTTTGCGGCGATGCTCGCACGCGTTCCGGAGGCGCCCGCTGAGGACGGTTCGTTTCAACTCCTCATCTCTGCCATCGATCACAACCGCTACGTCGGCCGCATCGGCGTCGGGCGCATCTTCCGCGGAAGCTCGCGCGTGAACATGCCCATCGCGAAAGTCGCACGCGACGGTACCGTCACGGCGGGACTGCGACTCACGAAACTGCTCACGTTTCAGGGGCTCGAGAGACTTGAAGTCGAGGAAGCCTCTGCCGGCGATATCGTCTGCATCTCCGGAATCGAGGATTTGAACATCGGCGACACGATCGCGGACGCGGAAACGCCTGAGGGTTTGCACGCAGTTGCGGTCGACGAGCCGACGGTCTCGATGTTTTTCAGCGTGAACACGTCGCCGTTTGCAGGACGCGAAGGAAAGTTCCTCACGTCGCGTCAGATTCGCGAGCGGCTCATGCGCGAGCTGGAGTCGAACGTCGCGTTGCGCGTCGTCGATACTGAGTCTCCCGACACGTTCGAAGTGCGCGGGCGGGGAGAGCTCCATCTCTCCATTCTCATCGAGACGATGCGCCGGGAAGGCTACGAGCTTGCCGTTTCCAAGCCGCACGTCATCGTCACTGAACGCAACGGAAAGCGCTACGAGCCCGTCGAGTACGTTGTCATCGACGTTCCCGAGGAGCATGCGGGCGCCGTAATCGAAGCGCTTGGCAGGCGCAAGGCGACGATGTCAAATCTCGTGACACAAGCAGAGTCACGGCGCTTGGAGTACACGATGCCGACGCGCGCGATCTTCGGCTTGCGTGGCGAGCTCTTGACGCTTTCACGTGGCACGGCCGTCATGTCGCACACCTACTACGACCACCAGCCGTGGCAGGGTGAGTTGGCTGGCCGGGCCGTCGGCGCGCTCGTTGCGAGCGATACCGGACGCGCGACCGGTTACGCGCTCATGGGCGTGGAACAGCGCGGCCGCTTCTTCATCGGGCCAGGCGCCGATATCTACGAAGGCATGATCGTCGGTCGCGCCAACGACTCGTTCGACGTCGCGCTCAACGTCGTGCGCGAAAAGAAGCTCACGAACATGCGCGCTGCGGGCTCCGACGAAAACGTCAAGCTCGCCCCGCCGGAGGATCTCTCGCTCGAACGCGCGATCGAGTTCATCGAGGACGACGAGCTCGTCGAGGTCACGCCGAAGTCGATTCGTCTGCGCAAACGCATTCTCGACGAAAGCGATCGTCTCAAAGCCCGCAGACGCTAAGCCGCACTGTCACCGCGAGCATAGGCGCGTAGCGCCGAAGTCGAGGGGCTGCATAGCTACGGGCGGAGTTCGCGTTCGAAGAATGCTGCCGTCGCCGAGTCGGCGCGTAACCAGCTCGCATACCGCAAGAACCCGTGGATCTCGTTCGGAATGACAATTTGCTCGTAATGCACAGGCGTGTTGCGCAGGCGCTCGACGAGATCGACCATTTGGTGGAACTCCACGTTGCGATCGTCATCGCCTTGAATGAGCAGCACCGGGGAGCGCCACGTTGAAATCGACGCGTCCGGCGATGATTCCCAAGCAAGCTTCATGATCGCCCGCGTGTCGTATTGCTCATAGCGCTTCGTCTGAGTAAATCCCCATAAGGGATTGTCGACGTCGAAAGACCAGTCGTGCACGCCGTGAAAGTCGACGCCAGCTTTGAAGATGTTGGAGTTACGAGCGAGAGCGAGCGCGGTGAGGTACCCGCCGTAGGAACCGCCCCAGATGCCGATGCGCGTTGGATCGACGTGCGCGTCGTGCTGTAAAAAGCGTGCGCCGGCAACAACGTCTTGATACTCCGACGCTCCGGTCGGTCCCCATCGTGCCGGGAAGTTGAAATCATGCCCGTAGCCGATGCCGAGACGATAGTTCACGGAGAGCACGACGAAACCGCGGTTCGCGAGGTATTGATTGACGGCGTACGAGTTCGTGTAGTAGTCCATGTAATGCCACGTCAGCAGCATCTGCCGAGGCGGACCGCCGTGCACGAAGACAATTGCAGGCCGGCGACCGCTAACGCCGCGCGGAAGGAAGAGCTGTCCATGGATTAACCATCCATCGGCAGCGCGAAACGAAACCTCTTGCGGGGTCACGAGTTGCGACGCGGGAAACGATGCCGGAAGCTGATCGCCGTCGAGCGCGTGCTCCGACCCTTTGGAGAGCAGCGTCACGAGAAGCGGCAGGTGCGCAGTCGCGTGATTAAATGCGACGGCGCCGTCCGCAAGCGCGGCCGGTCCGGTTTCGCTGCTCGCGCCGCTCGTCAGCTCCGTGATGCGGCCACTTCGAAGATCGACGCGAAAGAGATGGCGCCGGTCGTCGTCTCCAGGCGTCACGCCAGTGTTCGCGGTGTAGACGACGGCGCGAGCGTTCGGCGTCAGCGAGGTATCTTCGACCATGAACGAGCCAGGCGTTAAGAGACGCGCGCCGCCGCCATTCGGCGATACCTCGTAAAGGTGCGGCCAGTTGTCGCGTTCGCTCGCGAAGACGAGGCGGTCGTTTGGAGCGCTCGCGTCAGCCCAGAACAGCACTGGGCCGCCGCCAGTCTCCATCAGCGAATCGCGATT
Source organism: Vulcanimicrobiota bacterium (assembly GCA_030038335.1). GTDB lineage: Bacteria > Vulcanimicrobiota > Vulcanimicrobiia > Vulcanimicrobiales > Vulcanimicrobiaceae > Tyrphobacter. The sequence continues at coordinate 9,628 of JASHPC010000140.1, read as the reverse complement.
CCTAGTGCCGCTGACCCAAACAACGTGCGTCGCTCCCGTACGAACGTCGCTGACCATGATCTGCCATGGAATCGGATTCCAGTTGAACGGATTCTCCGGCGGACCGCCGTCACCGTGCAAGCGAACGAACGCGATGCGGCTTCCGTCGCTCGACCAGCGAGGCATGACGTCTTGCGACGTCGTCGGCGCGAGATATTGAATCGGCGTCGAGTCGTTGCGATAAATTGCGATGAAACTGTGATCCGTACGCGCTGACACGAAGGCGAGCGCGGAACTATCGGGCGACCAGTGCAGATCCGAATCCTGTCCGCGGTCGAAGAATAGCCTCTTTGCTGCGATGGTGCCGTCGATCGGCGCAATCATCACCGCGCCGTCTGCAGTAAACGCGACGCGCGTGCCGTCAGGCGACACGACCGGTGCGTCGCCGTTACCGAGCAGCTTCGGCTCGCCGCCCGCAGTCGCAACCGACCATACTTGCATCTCCTGCTCCAAAGGATATGACGCGGGATCCGGCTGCAGCGGCTCGGGCCAGTTTGCATCGTGGTCACCGCCGCGAACGTACACGACGTGCGTGTCGTCGTTCGAGATACTCACGTTGCTGATTTCCTGACCGTCATCGGCATTCGACGAAAACAGCTCTTCCGGCGCGAAGCCGGGAGCAGACGCGAACCACACGCTACGAACGCCGCGCGTATCGAGCGAATACGCAATCGCCCTGCCGTGCGCATCGCCAACGAGAACCTCCGGAAACGGGTAGCCGAGAATCTGCGCCATCGTGAACGGCGCGGGCGCAGCGGCGGCGGAGGCGGCGGAGCCGGCGAAGAGCAAAGAGAACACGGCAGCAACGGATGCTAGTTTCATGCCGCTTAGTTTCTCGCGCTGCCGTTGCGGCTCCGCTCGTCGTCGCGCTGCTCGTCAACGCGGTGCTCGGCCGCGTCGATGCCGCAGTAACGGCATCGTACGCATTCGTCGTCGCGCGGGCGCCGCACCCTCTCCCGCTCGACCCGTCACTCTCGGATCCAGCGTGGGATACCGGCCTCGTTCCGAGCAACGGCGCGTGGGAAGACCTCACGAAACGCATTCCGGCGGCAGAGTCCACGGAAGTTTACGTGCTCTACGACGACCGGAATCTCTACGTAGCCTTCCGCGTCGAGCAGCGCGGCATCCCGATCACCGCAACGCAAAGCACTGAAGACATCGGCTTCGGCACGGACGACTTCGTCGGCATCGGCGTCGATACGAGTGGGGCCGGCAGCGACTCCTATTACTTCGAAGTCACTCCGGCGGCGACGCAATACGAACAGGCGAATGAGAACATCCGCTACCAGCCGCGCTGGCAGTCCGTCGCAACGCGCACGCCCAACGGCTGGAATGCAGTGATGATCGTACCGCTGCGCGACCTTCGCATCCCACGCGCGGGAGAGCAAATCTGGCGGATACAGTTCGTGCGATCGATCGCGACCCTCGGCGAGCATTACGTCTGGGATTACAACGGGCTCATGGAAGACGGGCCGGCCGGCCAATGGCCGGTCTTCACGGACGGACGCTTCTGGGCTGGCGCCTCGGTAACGGTCGCGGCCGGCGCCGCGTCGCGGCCTCAGCCTCGCGCTGACGTCTACGCGCTCGACAGTTTCGGCCGCGACCGCGACCTCTTCGAGCAACCCGATCAATCGTTTCAGCCCGAGGGCGTGCGCTACTACGGCCTCGACGCAAGCGTGCCGCTGACGCCGACGATCAACTTCGTCGGAACGCTCAACCCCGATTTCTCAAATGTGGAAGTCGATCAAGAGACGATCTCTCCGCAAGAGTTTCGCCGCGAGCTGACCGAGTATCGTCCCTTCTTCTCGCAAGGTGCCGTCTTCATCAATGCGGACTCCGGCGAACGAGCTCCCATCGGTGCTGACTCAGCCAGCCCCGACGTCGTCTTCTATTCGCCGAGCATCGGAACGGTAGACGACGGCGCAAAAGTCGAAGGCACGTTCGGCGATCAGAGCTTCGGTATTTTGAACTTCCACGGCTATGATGAGACGACGGGTAATACGGTCGACGACTCGGCGTTCGGCTACGAGCACGCGCTGCAAGACAACTCGTTTCTGTACTGGACAGACGGCGTACTCGCACATCACAGCATCGCCGGTGACGACTCGACGGTCGAAAGCGGCGTCGAGGCGCGCAATCTCAAGTCAGGCCTCATCGGATTCGCCGACTATTCATTTGAAGACGGAAGCTGGGTGCCGCAAGGAGATGCGTCACTCTTTCAAACGTTTGCCGACGTGCACAAGCCGAACTACGAGGTGAACGTCGGGTATCTCGACGTCGCGCCGAACTACGATCCGATCGATGGCTATACCGCGAACTCCGACATACGCGGACCGCAGTCAATCGTCGACTTCACCGGTGGTTCGTCTGCCGGCATAAAGGGGTGGACCGCATTCTTCGACGCAGACCGATTCGAGGACGAGAGCGGCACCGTGCACGAAGCCGACACGGGCGCGTATCTCAACCTCACGCTCGATGATGGGCTCTCGTTAGACGGCGCGGGCCCCACGACGGGCGAACTCCGTTCCTACGGCATTCCGTCAGGCCCAGACTGCACAGGAAAGATCGTAACGACGTCGTTCTACAGTGGCTTCCCCTGCTATCGCGACGGCGTCACGGAGGCATTCGACCTGATGAGCGTACCGATCGGCTACGGCGACGCCACCGCAAATCCCGTCGACGCAGATTACGCGTGGGGAACGTTCGGAACGAACGACGTGCATCTCTTCACGCTCTCGATGACGCGCATCATTGCAAACCGCCTGACGTTCGGCGTGAACTACGACGGCACGTACGAGCACGCGCTCGACGACGGACTGCTTGACTCACAGTGGCTTCGCCGCGTCTCGCTCGGATACGATCTCACGACGGAGAGCACGGTAACGCTCGCGTTTCGTTCGGTCAACGGCTACGGCGGATTTGCCACCACCGTCGGCTCGGATCTCGCGGTCGCCTACCAGCGGCGATTCTCGAACGGCGATCAGCTGTACGTTAACTACGGCTCGCCGGCCTCCGCGACGACGCTCGACCGCCTCATCGTGAAGTTCGTCTTCCACGCCGGCGGCGACGTCGGAACCTGAGCGCAGCTGCGCTCACTACGCTCGGGGTGACACCGCGTGTGGGGATTTCTCGCTAAACGTTAGCTCGCCAGTGACGTCATCGTAACCGACGTCGACCGTCGCTCCGTCCGATACATCGCCAGCGAGAATCTTGCGTCCAAGAGGCGTTTCCAGTTCTCGCTGAATCGTTCGCTTCAACGGGCGCGCGCCATACGTCGGGTCATAACCGGAGCGCACGAGATGGCGCTTCGCTGCATCCGAGAGCTCGAGCGTGATGCGACGGTCGGCCAGGCGCGCGCGAACGCGCGCGAGTTGAATCTCGACGATCTGGGCGAGTTGGTCTTCGGAGAGTGCGTGAAAGACGATCGTCTCGTCGACGCGATTGAGGAACTCGGGCCGGAAGTGCCGCCGCAGCTCGTCGAGCACCGTCGCGCGCATCACGGCATAGTCGGCACCGTCGAAGGAGCCCTTATAGTCGAGAATACGGTCGCTGCCGATGTTCGACGTCATGATCACGATCGTGTTGCGAAAATCGACCGTGCGCCCTTGGCCGTCGGTGAGCCGTCCGTCGTCGAGAATTTGCAAGAAGACGTTGAAGACGTCGGTGTGCGCCTTCTCGACTTCGTCGAAGAGCACGACCGAGTACGGACGCCTGCGAACGGCTTCGGTGAGTTGGCCGCCCTCTTCGAAGCCGACGTATCCCGGAGGCGCACCGATCAAACGCGCGACGGTGTGGCGCTCCTGATACTCGGACATGTCGATGCGGATCAGCGCGCGTTCGTCGTCGAAGAGAAACTCTGCGAGCGCACGCGCCAGCTCGGTCTTGCCGACGCCCGTGGGCCCGAGGAAAATGAACGAGCCGATGGGTCGATTTGGATCGGAGAGACCGGAGCGCGAACGGATGACGGCTTCCGCAACCGCGTCGACTGCTTCGTCTTGCCCGATGACGCGCTCGTGCAGCTCCTCGTCGAGATGGAGCAGTTTCTGCTTCTCGCCTTCGAGGAGTTTCGCGACGGGAATGCCGGTCCAACGTGCGACGACCTCCGCAACGTCCTCTTCGTCGACCTCCTCTTTCGAAAGACGCGCACCATCGCGCTGTGCGAGGCGCTGCTCCTCTTCCGCAAGCGATTTTTCGAGTTGCGCGAGCGTGCCGTAACGCAGCTCCGCGACCTTGTTGAGATCGTATTGGCGCTCGGCTTGTTCGATCTGGACCTTCGTGTCGGTAATTCGCTCCCGCAGCGCGCGCAACTCGACCGCGGCGCTTTTCTCGCGTTCCCACCGAACGCGTAATCCTGCCTGCTCTTCGCGCAGGGCCGCCAGCTCTCGCTCGAGTGCGTCGAGTCGCTCGCGACTCGCGCGATCGTGCTCCTTGCGCAACGCTTCGCGTTCGATCTCGAGCTGCATGACGCGGCGCGACACCTCGTCGAGCTCCTGCGGCATCGAGTCAATCTCGGTCCGAAGCTTAGCAGCAGCTTCGTCAACGACGTCGATCGCCTTGTCCGGCAAGAATCGGTCAGCGATATAACGATTGGAGAGAACGGCCGCTGCAACGAGCGCTGCATCTTTGATACGCACGCCGTGGTGTGCCTCGTAGCGTTCTTTGAGTCCGCGCAAGATGGAGATCGTATCCTCGACACTCGGCTGATCGACGAAAACAGGCTGGAATCGCCGCTCGAGCGCAGCGTCCTTTTCGATGTACTTGCGATACTCGTCGAGCGTCGTGGCGCCGATCATGTGCAGCTCGCCGCGGGCGAGCATCGGCTTGAGAAGATTGCCGGCGTCCATCGAGCCTTCGGTCTTGCCCGCACCGACGACGGTGTGCAGCTCGTCGACGAAGAGCACGATCTGACCTTGCGCCGCCGTTACGTCCTTGAGGACCGCTTTCAGGCGCTCCTCGAACTCGCCGCGATACTTCGCGCCCGCGACGAGCGCGCCCATGTCGAGCAGCACGAGGCGACGATTCTTCAACCCTTCGGGAACGTCACCGCGCACGATGCGTTGCGCGAGACCTTCGACGATCGCCGTCTTGCCGACGCCAGGATCACCGATGAGAACGGGGTTATTCTTCGTGCGCCGCGAGAGCACTTGAACGACGCGCCGGATCTCGTCGTCGCGGCCGATGACGGGATCGAGCTTGCCGCGTTCGGCTTCGAGCGTGAGATCGCGTCCGTACCGCTCGAGTGCCTTGTACGTGCCCTCGGGATCGCGCGTCGTCACGCGCTGGTTCCCGCGAACCTGGCGAAGCGCATTGAGCAACGTGTCGCGCGTAAGCCCTGCGTCATGGAGCAGTGTAGCGATAGCACCCTTTGCCTGCGCCATCGCGAGCAGCACGTGCTCGACGGACGTGTAGTCGTCCCCAAGCCCCTTCGCCTCGCTTTCTGCGGCGTTCATGATCCGAGCGAGCTCGGGCGAGAGCGTCGCCTGGGAGCCCTCGGCGCCGGCACCGGTCACGCGCGGTAGCCGCGCAATCGCCTCGTCGGCGCGCCGTGCGACGGCACCTGGGTCGGATCCAGCGGCTCTAAGGATGTCCGGCGCGATCCCACGCTCCTGGTCGAGGAGCGCCGCAAGCAAATGCTCGGGCGCCGTCTGCGTGTTGCGCTCCGACAGCGCGCGCGAGTATGCGGCGTTCAGCGCATCGGCAACGCGTTCCGTCATCCTCTCGGCGTTCATCGTCTCATTTATACCGCTATGCCGGGGCGGGCGGTTGCACCAATGAAAAGCGGGACGAGGATGCTCGTCCCGCTCGAAGCGTAGCTCGAGTCTCCGCTACTGGTCGTTACTTACCGAGTAGACGATAACAGCCCCCGGTTCGACGAGATCCGTCTTGGAACCAGCTATCGTGTAAGCCGGCGCGACGTTTCCGCACTGACCCTTCGTGAAGATCCCGATTTGAGCCGTTGCCGCATTTACGATGTACACGTAACCGCCGTTATCGACGGCAACGCTCACCTGACCGCCGGAGATGCCGGTATTTGACCCGGCGATCGTGCAAAGAGGCGTCTGCGTCCCGGTCGCGAGATTGAACTCCAGAACACCGACGGTCGCGCCATCCTCACCAACCCAGAGATGCTGGGCGCTGTCGACGTAGATCTCCAAGGGTGTGCTGAGGCTCGTACTCGTCAGCGCGCCATTCGGTGCAACGTTGTTCTGACCGGCCGAAAGCGCGGAACCGAACTGATCGACGCTATTCGTGCCGGCATCGATGACCCAGAGGTTCCCGTTGCTGTCGACGGTGAGCCCCTGAGGATCCGAAAGGGTGGTGTTTCCGCCTTCGATCCACGCCGTCGGCGCAACGTTGCCGCTCGGCGGCGAGGCCGGCGAGCCGGTGGCTGAAGCGAAGTAGAGCACCGAAGAACCCTTGCTCGAGCACGGGTCTGATACGTAGACGTCACCGTGCGGATTAATGTAAACGCCCGTCGGGCATCCGAGCGTCGTATTCGCGCCGCTGATCGTCTTGGTCGTGGGCGTGCCGCCGGTTGCATTAACCGCGTACCACGTGATCGACGCGCCACCGAAGTTCGCTGCCCATAGGTTGCTCTGATAATCGTTGAAGATGAAGAACGGGAACTTAAGCGACGTAGCGTGATTGTCGTACGTCGGCGCAATGTTGCCTGTGGTTAGTGTGTTGGTCGTGCCGAGATTGTACGTGAGGAGCGCTTCCGCGCCGATGTCGCCGACGACGACGTACTGTGCGTGCGGAGGTACGCCGCAACCCGGGTTGCAGGCCGGGAATGGGCCGGGCGCCCGAGACGTGGTACCGGAGCCGCCGCAAGCTGCTACCGCTACTGCGAGCACCGAGAGCGCCAGCGCCGGAAGAAATCTGTAGGGTCTACTCAAAGGAGCATCCTCCCAAAGCAAAAGACGGGAACCTAGGGCACTGCTTGGGGATTGGCTCGGCGCAAGCGGGCATCCTGCAACGTGGCAGCCCGAAACACCTCGATTTCGTCGGTAAATTGCCGCCTCTTTTGAGGGTCGAGGAACGACGCTTCGAACGAGTTCTGGGCGAGCATGGTCAGGTCGCTGACGCTGAGATGGAGCGCCGACGCGACTCGCGCGTAGTTTTCGCTCACGTACCCCCCAAAATATGCCGGATCGTCCGAGTTGACGGTAGCGACGAGCCCGGCTTCGAGCATCGCGTGAAGCGGATGCTCTTCGATCGAGGGTACGACACGCAACCGCAGGTTCGAGAGCGGGCAGACCGTCAGCGGAACGCGCTCGTCTCTCAGACGCTCCACCAGCGCCGCATCTTCCATGCAGCGAATGCCATGATCGATGCGTGACACGTTCAAAACGTCGAGCGCCTCCACGATGTACTCTGGAGGACCTTCTTCACCCGCGTGCGCGACGGTTCGAAAGCCTTCGGAACGCGCACGCTCGAAGACGCGCGCAAACTTTGCCGGTGGATTCCCGGTTTCGGACGAGTCGAGCCCGACTGCAACGATGCGATCGCGATTGCGTAATGCGACGTCGAGCGTCTGCATCGCCGACTCTTCGGAGAAGTCGCGCAAGAAGCACATGATGAGATGCGAAGAGATGCCGAGTTCGCGCTCGCCGCTTTCGAGCGCCGAGCGAATCCCGCCGACGATGGTATCGAACGGCACGCCGCGTTTGACGTGTGCCTGCGGGTCAAAAAAGATCTCTGCGTGGCGAATGCCTTCGGTCACGGCTCTGCGAAGATATGCGGCCGTCAAATCGTAGTAGTCGCGCTCCTCGCGTAAGACGTTCATGCCGGCGTAATAGACGTTCAAGAACGACTGCAAGTTTGAGAAGTCGTAAGCGGCACGCAGCGCGTCAACGTTCGGATATGGAACCGCGACACGGTTACGCTCGGCGATCTCGAAGATCAGCTCCGGCTCGAACGTGCCCTCGATGTGAAGATGCAGCTCCGCCTTTGGTAAGGCGCGGACGTCGATCAAGCCGCGACGTGCTTGCCGAGCATCGAAGCGATCGCGTTCTCAGGAACGTAGCCGACGATGCGATCCGCAACCTGTCCATCCTTGAAGAGGATCAAGCACGGAATGCCCGAGATGCCGTAGTGCCCCGCGATGCTCGGATTCTCGTCGGTATTGAGCTTGAGAAACTTCGCCTTACCGGCGAACTTCTGCGAGACGCGCTCGACGATGGGCGCAAGCATCCGGCACGGCCCGCACCACGGCGCCCAAAAATCCACGAGCACCGGCTCGCTACTCTTGAGCACTTCGCTCTCGAACGTTGCCTGCGTCACGTCACTAATTGCACTCATCGCTTCAGTAGCACTCCATTTCTACGTCCTTCATAACGCCTCCCTGAATACGACGGTTGCGCCGTAGTGACACGTCGACTCACAGTTCCGTTTGTGACGGTTCGCCGGTGATGTCCGTGATCTGCTTCGCCTGCTTGCCGACGTTCGTAACGGCGATGACCTCGGTCCCGTCCCCGAGCCGCTGGAGACGAACGCCCTTCGCGGAACGCCCGGTCTTCCGTATCCCCGCGACTTTCAGACGAATGACTTGGTTCGCCGACGTAATCATGAGAATCTCGTCGTCCGGTGCCACCATGACTTGGTCGACGACGTGACCGATGTCTTCGCGCTCTTTCGCGAACGCCTTGACGCCCTTTCCTCCGCGCTGCGTGTGCCGGTAATCCTCGATCGGCGTACGCTTACCGAATGCGAGCGAAGTGACGAGGAGCACTTCGCGGCGGTGGTCCTCGATGACGTCCATCGCGACGATCTCGTCGCCGTCTTCCAACGTCATCGCCTTCACACCGCGTGCGCCACGCCCCATCGGGCGCACGCCTTTCTCGTTGAAATGGACGGCCATGCCGCGCAGCGTGCCGAGGATGATGTCGCGCGAGCCATTGGAGAGATCGACGGCGAGCAGCGCATCGCCCTCGTCGAGATTGAGCGCGATGAGCCCGCTTCGGCGCACGTTTGCAAACTCACCGAGCTTCGTCTTCTTGATGACGCCACGACGCGTGACCATGACGAGGTACTTCTCACCCTCAAACTTGTCTATGGGAAAGACGGCCGTGACTTCCTCGCCCGGTGGAAGCGTCAAGAGATTGACGAGGGCGGTTCCGCGCGCTTGGCGCGTCGTGTCGGGAATTTCGTACGCGCGCAGACGATAGACGCGTCCCTTGTTCGTGAAGAAGAGCACGTGATCGTGCGTCTTCGTCACGAAGAAGTTGCGTACGATGTCCTCGCGCTTGAGGTTCGAGATGCCGATGACGCCTCGGCCACCGCGATTCTGCGTTCGGAAGGTGTCGACGGAGACGCGCTTGATGTAGCCGCCTACGGTGTACGTCACGACGACGTCGGTATTCGGAATCAGTTGTTCTACCGAGAACTCGTCTTCGCTCGGTTGAATCTCCGTACGGCGCTTGTCGGCGTACCGCTTCTTCAGATCGAGCGTTTCGTTCTTGACGATCGCGGCGACCTTGCGCGGGCTGCGCAGGATGTCCTCGAGCTCTGCGATCGTCTTGATGAGCTCCGCGTACTCGTCCTCGATTTTCTTGCGCTCGAGTCCGGTAAGCGTGCGCAAGCGCATGTC
>JASHPC010000139.1 GCA_030038335.1 Vulcanimicrobiota bacterium | reverse complement strand
CGCGCAAGAGCAAAAGCAATGCACGGTGCACGCACGAGAGCGGCAGCGCCTCGCCGCCGATCTCCTTCACGAGCGCAGGTGCGCGCAGTCGAAGGTGCTCGAGCATCGTCTGAAGCTCTTGACGCCCGAGAAGTGCGCTAGCGTTCGTTCGAGCGGTCTCGGCAAGGTGCGATCCGAGAACTGAGATAGGATCGAAGACGAGCGCCCCGGCATCGACGAAGCGGTCGCGCGACGTCTGCCCGATCCACGCCGCTGGAAGCCCATAGACGGGGTCTGCGACGACGCTGCCACCGAGACGCTCGAGCACGTTCGCATCTGCGACGGCGAGCATGCGCTCCAACTCGAGCGCTCCGCGCGCGGCGGGCCGGTCGCGCACCACAATGGCGTACTCGCGCGGCCCGAGCTCGAAGTTATCGCGCAGTCGCACGCCGGGCAGCACGATCCCGATCTCCGTGGCGAGCGCGCGCCGCACTTCGCCGACGCGGTCGAGCAGCGCGTCGCAGAGCGGCGCTGCGAGGAGGGGCGCGAGATCGGATCCGAGCTCGAGAGCGAGCGCGTCGACGCCGACGAGGCCTAGCGCGAGTTCTGGTTTGCGCATCGCCCGGCGTGCCGACTCTTCGCGCGCGGAGCGCGTGCGGCGCTCGTTCTCGCGAAGCCGGTGCGCTGCGACTTCCGCGGCGACGAACGCGCTTGCACCAAGGAGGAAGAACACCGCGTGCGGCAGCGCGGGAACGAACGCAAGAGCGGCGAGAAGACCGCCTGCAACGCGCAAGACGTCGGGACGCGCGAGCATTTGCGCTGCGAGGTCGGCGCCGAGCGCGCCCTCCGATGCAACGCGCGTCACCATCATTCCCATCGCGGTCGAGATGAGGAACGCCGGCAGCGTCGTCACGAGCGCGTTGCCGATCGAGAGCAGCGCGAAGGTATTGAGCGCGTCGAGCGGCGGCATCGCGTGATACGCAACCCCAACGACCACGCCTCCGACGAGGTTCATCGCGACGATGACGAGCGCCGCGATCGCGTCGCCTTTCACAAACTTTCCGGCGCCGTCCATCGCACCGTAGAAATCAGCTTCGCGCTGTACGGCATCGCGCTTACGCCGCGCGGCGTCCGCATCCAGGAGACCCGCGTGCACGTCGGCATCGATGGCCATCTGCTTCCCCGGCATCGCGTCGAGCGTGAAGCGCGCCGCGACTTCAGCCACGCGCTGCGATCCGCTCGCGATGACGACGAACTGAATCGTCACGAGGATTGCGAAGACAATGATTCCGACGACGAGGTTTCCGCGCACGACGAACTCGCCGAACGCGGGAATCACGGCGCCGACGGCGCCGGCCGTCTGTCCGTTCGTCAAGATGAGCCGCGTCGCGGAGACGTCGAGTGAGAGACGAAACAGCGTCGCGACGAGCAGCGCGGGCGCAAACGCCGAGAACTCGAGCGGATCCTCCACCGTCACCGAGAGCAGCAGTACGAGCGCGGATCCGAAGATGTTTACGCCGAGAAGCAGATCGAGAAGCCACGGCGGCAGCGGGACGATGAGGATGGCGACGATCGCCAGCAGCATCGCCGCAAAACCGTAGACGCTCGCGCGGCTCATCCCGCGAGCACTCCCTCGCGCGAAAGCGCGACGACGATCTCCGCGACGGCGACGTAGTGATCGACCGGAATCGACGCTCCGGAGCGCGCATCGCGAAAGAGCGCTCGCGCCAGCAACGGATGCTCGACGACGGGAACCTTCCATCGTGCTGCCAGCTCGCGCACGCGCGCTGCCGCGGCGTCGGACGCGCGAACGAGAACGAACGGGACCGCGATCTCCGGCGGCCGATAGACGAGCGCGACGGCAACGTGCGTCGGATTCGCGACGACGAACGACGCCTCGCGCACGCGCGCGACTGCACCGCGCGCGAGGTCGCGATGCGCACCCTTACGGCGCGCGCGCAGATGCGGATCGCCTTCCTGTTCCTTGATCTCGCGTTTGAGCTCGTCGAAGCTCATTCGCAGCTTGCGCAGCCAGGTGCCGCGCACGATCGCGTACTCCGCGAGCGCGAAGAGCGCGCCCACGGCGCAGGCGACGAAAAGCGTACGACGCGCTCCGCTCCACGCTGCTGTGACAATAGCGCCTACGTTGCTCGCAACTCCGGAGGCGAGAAGCACGTGCGCGACGGCCGGCGCAACTCCGAACGCAGCGGCAGCAAATGCAAGCGCCGCGCGCGCTGCATGCACCGGCGTCTCTCGCGAGAGCATGCGTTTCACGCCTTCGGCAGGGTCGAGCCGCGAGAGCTTCAAGGCGATCGTGCTCGTCGCGATTCCGCCCGTTTGCGCCGTACCGGCGACGATCGCGACGACGGCGCCGGCGAGCACCGGAAGCAGCGAGAGTCCGAGGACCGTCGCTTCCTCGCGTCCTGCAAACACGCCTGACGACGCTTTCCTCACCGCGAGTCCCGCGAGGCTTCCCAGTGGATACACGACCGCGCACGCCGCCAGAGCCGCAGCCCCGAACGCGGCCGCGGCGACGAGCTCCGGCGACCGCGGCACGTTGCCCTCGCGACGAGCCTTCGCGAGTCGGGCCGGCGTTGCGTCGAGGTGTTTCTCGTCGCTCACGGTGCGACCACCACGGGTGCTGAGCGCAGCGCAAGAACGGGAAGCGCGACGATTGACGCGATGACGGCCGCTCCGAAGACGAGCGGAAATGCGAGCGTCGAACTCCCGAAACGCGGAATCGTTCGCGATAGCGCGCCGAGCGCGACGTGCACGACGAACGCCGTCGCGATCGCAGGGCCTCCCACGGCAAGCGCAACGCGCAACAACTGCATTGCGACGGCTGCGGCATATGCGCCCCACGCGTGCGCGTCAGGCTGCGCCCCGAGTGGGAGATGTGCGAAAGTGCCCGCAAACGCGTAGATGATGGGTCGGTACGCGCCAGAGAGAAAGAACGCACCAGTAAAGGCGAGCGACCACACGCGCCCGAACCCGCTCGGCGCGACGATGCCGACGTTCGGCGCAATCGCTTTGACGCCGACGTAATCGTCGATCGCGCGTCCGCCTGCGTACGCGCCGTCGTAGAGCACCGCCGCGCCGGTCCCAAAAGCGCTTCCAATGAGAAACTCCAGCGCGACGGCGCCGGCGAACGCGGCGCCGTCAAGACTGCGCACGCTGGGCGCGGCACGAACGGCAGGCGCGACGAGCAGCGCGAGAGCGAGCGCTAGACCGACGCGCAGCAACGGCGGTACGCCCGGATACGAAAATCCAGGCGCGCGAAAGATGAATCCTGCGCATCGTGCAAAGACGAGCAACGGCAGTGCGGTCATCCGCGAACGAGAGCGGGAAGCGACGAGACCGCATCGGTGAAGAGATGCGCGCATAGACGCATCGCAACGCCGCCGAAGAGCGCGACGACGAGCCCGACCGCCAGCATCTTTGGCAGCAGCGTTATCGTCTGTTCCTGAACTTGCGTCGCCGCTTGCGCTATCGCGACGATCGTGCCGACGGCGGCGGCGATCGTGACGACGGGCAATGCGAGAACCGCGGTGACGACCAGCATCTCGCGCAGCAGAGCATCGAACGCCTCCACGCGTTCGAGCTTAGCGCGCGCGCGTTACCGTTTCGTGTTCGAAGGCGGGACGCCAGATGCTCGCGG
>JASHPC010000138.1 GCA_030038335.1 Vulcanimicrobiota bacterium | reverse complement strand
GGTTACAGTCTCATGCTGCATGGATCGCAGAAGCTCTTCGGCTGGTTCGGTGGCGGAGGCGTCAAAGGCACGGGCGCATTCATGGAGAGCCTCGGATATCGGCCGGGGCCGCTCTTCGCGCTCGCCTCCGGTCTTGGTGAGGTCGGCGGTGGATTGCTCACGTTTTTGGGACTCGGCGGTGCGATCGGTCCAGCGCTTATCGTGCTCGTGATGGTCGTCGCCATTCTCAGCGTGCACATCGGCAAGGGCTTCTTCACGTCCGGCGGCGGCCCGGAGCTTCCTTTCATTAATATCGCCGCAGCGCTCGCCATCGCTTTTGCGGGGAATGGCCTCTACTCGCTCGACAACGTGTTCCAGCTCAACGTCGTGACGGATCAGCAGCAGGTCTGGATCGCAATCGGCGCCGCGGTCGTCGTTGGGGTTCTCAACGTGGTCGCGCGCCGCAGACCAGCCGCAGCATAGCTCACGTCGGAACGGGATACGGAAGCGGCGTCCTTCGCGGGAACGCGGGACCGTGCCACTGCGCGCGCGGCGTAGGAATTGGTGAGGGCGTAAAGACGACGCGCGGAACTTGTTGCGGTTCTCGCGGATTGAACGGCGCGGGTGACACCGCGGGTTCGGGTGCCGGCGTGTGCACCCGTAGCGTGCGCGTTCTCGCGTCGTAGAATACCGTCTCGCCGAGCGCGCGAAGCACCGGCGCGATAGCAACGTACTCGTGATCGAGCGCGTCGGGCTCGACACGGTTCAGTCGTACGCGAGCGCTGTAGAATCCACGCGTGATGACGAGCTCCGGCCCGACGTATTCCAGTCTGTCGGCGATGCGTGTCACGTAAGGAGCTAAAGGCGCGTATGCCCTCCCGGCCGCAAGGTATGCCGGCTCGTACGAAGCGACGGGCCGCCCGTCCAGGAGCACGGTGATTGCCGCCGCGAGTGGGAGTATCGGCATCGCACGGCGATACTTCATCGCGCATGGGTCGACTCTTCCCGGTGCTCCACGATGCTTGGAACGGCTTCGGGCGAGACAACTGCGGCTTCTTGGCACAAGCCCTTGCGTTCAACGCGCTCTTTGCGCTCTTTCCGGTTGCGGTGCTCGTGCTTGCGGCGATCTCGCTCGTCATTCCCGACGCGGATCGCCGGACTCTGCTCTTCTTAGGAACGCTCGCGCCGACGCTTCACGATTTCATCGTCCCTAATCTTCGAACGTACGCCTACGGACGCGGCATATCGAGCGTCGTCGCGGCGGTGATTCTCATATGGTCCGGAAAAAATCTCTTCATGGGCCTGACGGTCGCACTCGACCGCGCGCTCGGCGTTCCCGTCGGCCGTCCATTCGCTCACCATCTCGCGCTTTCACTTCTCATGCTTCCGCTTTCTGGAGTGCTGCTCATTATCGCCGTCGGGCTTCCGGTGCTCATCGCGATTCTCGTCAAGCTCGCACACATTGCCGACGTTGCGCACCTTACTCACATCGGTGCGTACGTCGTCTCCATACTGCTCGTTTTTACCGTCTCTCTCATCTTCTACGCGATCTTGCCGAATCGCAAGCCGTCGGCGCGCTTTGCGCTTCCCGGTGCCGCGTTCGTCGCAGTGATGTGGCCCCTGGCGCAGTACGCGTTCACGCAGTATACGCTGCATGTCGACTTCACATACATCTACGGGGCGCTCTCGGCGCCGCTCGTCTTGCTTCTGTGGTTCTATCTCATCGCTGCGATATTTCTCTTCGGAGCGCAGCTCTGCAGCGTCTATTCGAAGCGGGACGGGCGTATCGCGCCGCCGAAGTGAGACCCTTCATGCGCCGTCTTTTCGCATCGTACGTCTTTCTCTGTGCCGCAGTATGTCTCGTCGCTGCGACGCCACGCCCGACTGCTAAGCCCACGCCGCAACCGAGCGCCATGGTGCATCTCAACTTGCCGTCGACGGAGCCCGTCGTCTTGATCTATCCATTCGACACCGCTTCCGGGCTCGACGCGAAGGTCGGCGTTCAAGTCGCGAACATCTTCTCGCACGCGCTCACCGAAGGGCAAAGCATTACGGTGCTTCCCATTGGTACGGGGGTGGCGCGCAGCAGCTTCTTGACGAACGCACACGCGAAAAAGGCCGACTATTACATCACCGGATACATCACGCCGATCGGCGACAGTGCGTCGGTTGTCGTTCAAGTCGTCAGCGTGCAGAGCGGTGTCATCGTCTTCGCGCAGACGAGCCAAGTCAGCGACATCAACGACGCAATCTCATTGGGTCTCACGAGTCGAAGCGCGATCTTGCAGATGTCCGGAACGACCGTCGACGTGCAGACCGACGAAACCGCGACTGCCGCGCCTACCTCTCAGGCAACGAACGGTGCGTCCTTCAACCTTGGCAAGCTCTTCACGCATCACTCGACGCACGTCGCCGCGAGGGCAACGGAAGCCCCGTCGAGCAAGCCTCAGCGCGGTGTCATCCTCGTGAGCGTACGCAACAAGTCCGGAGCAACCTCAGACGACCTTCACACGGCGACGCAGCTTCTCGACCGCGACCTGGCAGCGCATTTCGCAACACGAAACGGCGGCGCCGCGCCTGCAAGTCTCGTCACGGCAGCAGACTCCATCTGCGGAAGCGAGCGCGACAATACGATTGCGACGGGGCTGCTGGACCAACAGCACGTCGGCGGCATTCGTCCCCACGTCCGTACCGAGTTCACGCTTCAGATTTGGACGTGCTTCGGCGCCGTGCTCTACCAGACCACGGAGAGCGATCTCAACATCGCAAAAGCGATCTCGAGCGCCGTCAACGACTACGTGACAGCGCATCCCGACAACAGCTAGAGAAGGCCGGCCGGCGGATCGACCGTGATTCGCTCTCGAACTGTATCCACGTCGAGAACGATCCCCGCGACCATTGGAATCATGCGTCCGCAGACGACGAGCATGTCGCTCGACGGAAAGTGCTCGACCCGTTCAACGCTTCCGTACTCGCGGCCGTCGTTCCCTACGACGAGGCAACCGACAAGATCGGCGTCGAGGTACTCCCCGGTCCGTAACGGGATTGCAGTTCTCTCCACATAAAGCGTCGCGCCGACGAACGCCTCCGCCGCATTTCTGTCTCTGATGCCTTCAAAGGTGACGAGGAGCCTGTTTTTGTGCTCTCGCACGGCCGCGATACGAACGTCGCCCTCGGTCGCGCCGCGATAGCGAAATCGCGCACCGACTACGAACAGCGATCGCGCGGCGTTCGCGACGTCGCACTTCAGCTCTCCTCGAATCCCGAAACAGCCCGCAACTCGGCCGGCTGCGAGGTCGTCAGGCGTCGCCTGCAAGCGGCTGTGCCGCCTCCTCGTTGTCGAGAATATCCACGGCGACTCGGCTCTCGGCCGTCGCGCGCACGAGCGTTCGCAGCGCCTGCGCGACACGGCCGTTGCGCCCGATCACCTTCCCCAAATCCTCGCGATCGACGACGAGCTCGATGACTGGTTCTCCGTTCTCGTCGGTGAAGAGCTCGACGTTGACGTCGTCGGGTTTCGACACTAAACGCTTTGCGAGAAATCCGAGCAGATCGCTTGCACGGCGAGTCGAAGCCCACGGATCGCTCGGATCTCGCTTCGGCTGTGAGTGCTGGGGCTGGCGTTGCCTCTCGCCGCGCCGGCCGCGCGGACGACGCTCGCTGCGCGACTGCTCGCCGGCATCGTCCGCTGGAACGTCACCGGCAATGCGACGCGCGGGCAGACGCGTGCGCGGCTCCGACTCCGCCTCTTCCCCGAAGAGGCCGAACTCGTCGTCAAATGAGCTCACGGCGCGTCAGCTCGCCTTTCCCGCTTTCGGCGCACGTTTGTGCTCGCGCACCGGACCGCGTTCAACGACGCCGCGCTCCGCGAGCAAACGGCGCACTGTAGGAGTCGGCTGCGCGCCCTTCGCGAGCCACTCTTTTGTCTTGGCCTCGTCGACGACGAGCGTCTTCGGTTCGGTGCGGGGATTGTAATGCCCGAGAATTTCGATGAACCGCCCGTCTCGAGGCGAGCGCGAATCGGCGACGACGAAGCGATACGTTGGCTGCTTCTTCGCGCCCATCCGGCGCAATCTGATCTTTACCATATCCTCTTACTTTCCAAATGCGGCGGGGAGACGCATGCGTCGTTTTCCGCCAAACTGTTTCATCATGCGGCGCGTCTCGTCGAACTGCCGAACCAAGCGGTTTACGTCAGAGACCTGCGTCCCCGACCCCAGCGCGATGCGCTTTCTCCGCGAGCCGTCGAGAACACCCGGGTCGCGCCGCTCGCGGCGCGTCATCGAGCAGACGATCGCCTCGACCCTCTGAACCTCAGCCTCCGGTACCGTGAAATCCTTCGGAAGATTTCTGGATACGCCCGGAATCATCTTCAGGATCTCGCTCATCGAGCCGATCTTGCGAACCTGTTGCAGTTGCTCGAGGAAGTCGTCGAGCGTGAACGCGTTGCGCAGCATCTTCTGCTCGAGCTTCTTTGCCTGCTCCGCCGAGTAGAGCGACTGCGTCTTCTCGATAAGCGTCATGACGTCGCCCATGCCGAGAATTCGCGATGCCATTCTGTCCGCGTAGAATGGCTCGAGCGCGGACACGCGCTCGCCTACGCCGACGAACTTGATGGGCGCGCCCGTCGCGTCGAAGATCGAGAGCGCGGCGCCCCCTCGTGTATCGCCATCGAGCTTCGTCAATATGACGCCCGTTATGCCTAGGCGCTCGTGGAAGGTCTTCGCGATCGACGTCGCTTCCTGACCCGTCATCGCGTCCGCCACGAGAAGAATCTCGGATGGCTGCGCTACCGCCTTGATCTGCTCTAGCTCCGTCATGAGCGCATCGTCGATCTGCAGGCGCCCCGCGGTATCGACGATCACGGTCGACACACCGAGGCGACGTGCCTCCGCGAGCGCGCCGCGCACGATCGCGACCGGATCGTCCGTTCCACGCTCGAACACCGGCGTCGCGATCTGCTTGCCGAGGACTTGAAGTTGTTCGATTGCAGCGGGTCTGTACACGTCGGCCGCAACGAGCATCGAACGGCGACCTTGCTCCTTGAGACGCAGAGCCAGCTTCGCGGCTTGCGTCGTCTTTCCGGAGCCCTGCAATCCGACGAGCAGAATTACGGACGGCGGCGCGTCGCCGAAGTGCAGGCGCGACTTCGCCACATCCGACGGACCGAGCAGCGCGGTCATCTCCTCGTGAACGATGCGCAGGATCGTCTGCTGCGGCGTGAGCGACGCGAGCACGTCGGAGCCGATCGACTTTTCCTTCACGCGAGCGACGAAGGCACGCGCCGATGGCAACGCGACGTCCGCTTCGAGCAAAGCGATGCGAACTTCGCGCATCGCGTCGCTCAACTCGGCTTCGGTGATCTTTCCACGGCCCGTAAGGCGCGAGAAAATCGCGCCGAGCCGCTCGCTCAGCTGATCGAACATGACGTTGGGATGCCGCGCGCTCCGCTAGGCGTTAGCCGTGCTTTCGTCGATGCGTTTGACCGCATCGCCTACGGTCTTGATCTTCTCCGCTTCTTCGTCGGGGATGTCGATGTTGAACTCCGTTTCGAATGCCATCACGAGCTCGACTTGGTCGAGCGAATCGGCACCGAGGTCATCGGTGATCGACGCTTCAGGCGTTACTTCAGCCTCGTCCACGCCGAGCTGTTCGACGATGATCTTCTTCACTTTTTCGAACGTGGTTGCCATTGCTCTCCCTTCACATCACGACCCCGCCGTCGACGACGATGGTCTGGCCGGTTATGTACCCTGAAGCGTCCGAGCAGAGGAACGCCACTACCCTGCTGACGTCCTCGGGAGTTCCGGGACGCCCGAGGGCGACCTGCTTCAGCAGCATCTCTCGTGCGGCTTCGGGCATTTTCTCGGTCATCGCCGTCTCGATGAGACCTAGCGCGACGGCGTTGACTCTTATATTCCTCGAACCTAACTCCTTTGCAGCCGACTTGCAAAGCCCGAGCAGGCCCGCTTTCGTTGCGGCGTACGCGGCCTGGCCCGCATTGCCGGTTACGCCAACGATACTCGAGACCAATACGATCGCACCCGCACGCTGCTTCATCATTGGGCGCGCAATCGCGCCACAGAGATAGAACGCAGACTTGAGGTTCGCATCGATAAGACCGTCGAGCACGTCATCTTTTAGTCGCATCAAGAGTGCGTCGACCGATTGTCCTGCATTTGCAACTGCAGCATCGACTCTGCCGAAACGATCGACGGTCTCTTGCACGGCTTCATCCACCGCCGCACGCGACGTGACGTCCGCAACGATCGGATGCACCACGGCGCCGACGCGCGCCGCCACGCAAAAGCCCGCGGTTTCGTCTAGAGCAGCGCGGTCGCGCCCGACGATGGCGAGATCCGCGCCATCTTTGCACAACTCGACCGCGATCGCACGGCCGATACCGCGGCTCGCTCCGGTCACGAGCGCCGTTTGACCGGCGAATCTCATGCAGGTGCTCCCTCGGCGAGCGTCTCACGCAACTTCTTCACGCCGTCCACGTCGCCAACTACAAGCGTCTTCGGCGCGTTCGGCATGCGCCGCATGAGCGCCGTGAGCACCGGTCCGGCTCCGAACTCCGCAACGAGATCGGGTTTGTAGCCGAGCAGGGTCTCCGCAGTCTCGTGCCAGCGCACCTCGCCCGTTACCGAGCGCACGAGGCACGATTTGATCGTTGCGACGTCGCGGTACGCCTCGCCCTCGACGTTCGAAATGACGTCGATGCTCGGAAGCGAGATCCGCGCCTGTTCTACGGCCTTCGTAAAACGCTCCACTGCGGGACGCATCAGTTCCGAGTGCCACGCGCCCGAGACGTTGAGCGGAACGACGCGCTTGGCGCCGATCGCGAGCAACTCATCGCCCGCAGTGCGAACGGCGAACGCGTCGCCGCTCAGAACGATCTGCGTCGGAGAGTTGAAGTTCGCGAGCTGTAACACGCGGCCCGTTTCCTCGTGCACACGCGCGACGACGGGCCGTATCCGATCGGCGTCGAGACCAAGAACCGCAGACATTCCACCTGGCGATCGCTGCGCGGCCGCGTGCATCGCGCGCGCACGTTCATCGACGACGTGTACGGCGTCCTCGAGTGTGATCGAGCCCGCGACGACGAGGCTGCAAAACTCCGCAAACGAGTGCCCTGCCGTAACGCAGATGGGTGCGTCGCACGCGGCAAAGATCGCGACGTTCGTCGTGAAGATCGCGGGCTGGCTGTATTGCGTCTCGCGAAGGCGCTCCTCCGGCCCGTCGCGCACGAGCTCGAGAACGTCGTAGCCTAATACCTTGGATGCGCGCTCGAAGACGTCACGCGCCGCAGGCGAAGCATCGACGACGTCGATACCCATCCCGACGGCTTGCGATCCCTGCCCGGGAAAGACAGCTGCGACGCGCGTCATTCGCGCTCCGAGTGATAATCGTGCCAACGCCACACGACGGCGCCCCAGGAAAGCCCGGCACCGAATCCGACAAAGAGCACGACGTCGCCGTCGGCGATGCGGTGCGCTTCCACGGCTTCGGCGAGCGCGATCGGAATCGACGCGGCCGAGGTGTTGCCGTACTCGGCAATGTTCACCAGCACGCGCTCGGGCGGGAGCTCGAGATACTTCACGGCGGCGTCGATGATGCGTCGGTTCGCCTGATGCGGAACCAGGAACTTGATTTCGTGGCGGTCGAGTCCGGCGCGCGCCAAAGCGATGTCAGTCGCTGAGATCATGCTCGTGACCGCGAACTTGAAGACCTCGCGGCCCTCCATGTGAATGTATTGCAATCCCGCATCGATTGCAGAATGCGTAACGGGACAGCGCGATCCCCCGGACTGTTGGAAGAGCGTCTGCGGCGTGCTTCCGTCGGCACCGAGTTCTGCGGCTAGGTAACTGTCGCGCTCCGATGCTTCCAGCACGACGGCGCCAGCGCCGTCCCCGAAGAGAATCGCCGTCGATCGATCCGACTTATTGACAATCTTCGAGAGCGTCTCCGCACCGACGAGCAAAATGCGCTTGTAGACACCCGAGCGAATCAATCCGGACGCAACCGTCAATCCGTAGATGAATCCGCTGCACGCGATCGAGAGGTCGAAGGCCGCTTTGCCGACCGCGCCAAGCTTCGCTGCGAGAATACACGCGGTCGCCGGAAAGAGATAATCCGGCGTAACGGTTGCAATGATGAAGCAGTCGATGTCGGAGGCTTGCAGTCCCGCGTCGGTTAGCGCGCCCTTCGCGGCGGCGATCGCGAGGTCGCTCGTCGCTTGGTCTTCGGCGGCCCAGTGGCGTCGCTTCATACCCGTGCGGACGGTTATCCACTCGTCCGACGTGTCGAGCCACTTTTCGAAGTCCTCGTTCGTTACGACGCGCGCGGGCGCGTAACGCGCCACGCCCGCAATACGTACTCCTGAGACCGCCAACCTACAGCGCCCTACGCGCCGCTATGTTCGTCGGACACGTCAATGACGTGCCGCCCGTTGTACGTCCCGCAGGTCTCACACGCGAAGTGCGGCCGTTTTGGCTGCTTGCACTGCGGGCACTGCACGGTCGTGACGGGCTGCAGCTTCCAGTTCGCCGCTCGCCGGCTGCGCGTCTTACTGCGCGGTGTCTTCCATTTTAAATTAGCCACGCTCTATCGTTCCTTCTTCTCAGTGCCAAGCAGCCGAGAGTCCACGTGCCGGGGGCATCGTACTCCCATCGGCAAGGCGCTCAAGACCACCTGCTGCGCTAGGTCGGCGACATCGAATCGAGTTCCGGCGACAACGTTGCCTTCTCCAAACGGGTCGGCACCTCGGTCGCCGTGCGGGTCAAAGCGCTCGTCCGCGTTTACGTGAACGTCGAACTCGACCCTCTCGAGGCAGACGTCGCACTCCGCCTGGGCTTGAGCGGCGATCGTTCCTCGAACTTCGAGCCATCCGTCGAGAGACTTCAGGACGAGCCTCACCTGCGCGGGCCGCTCGAAAATGATGCCCTCGAAGCTCTCGATGGGCACCTCGTCCTCGATCTCCATGACGCTGCGGCCGCCGGCGAGGAGCCCTGCGATATCAACGGTGTGTCCCCGAACCAAACCCGCCCATTTTATGACCGACCCTCGCTCTTGTCAAACGCTCGTGCTGCGTGAATGACTGGCATGAGTACGATCACGGCAGCGACGCTTGCTCAGCACGGCGTCGCCTATGCCCAAACCATCACCACCGCAGCCCGGAATCACGGGCTCGACCCAGCGCTCCTCGCAGCCGTCGCCGCACAAGAGACGGGAGGTCCCGACAGCAACCGCGGACACAACGTCGTCGGCGACGGAGGCCACGGTCACGGCCTCTTCCAGATTGACGACCGCTACCATGCGTTCGCTCGAACTGCCGGCGCTATGGATCCCAATGAAAACGCCGACTACGCGGCGTCGATGCTCCAGGGCTTGATCCAACGATACGGCAGCGTCCATCGCGCCCTCAGCGCGTATAACGCCGGCAACCCTAACTCGCCAGGCACCGTGACGCAGTGGGGCGACGGCAGACGGCTCGGCTACGCCGACTCCGTGCTCCGGCACGAGGCGCGCATTACAGGTGAGAATGCAACAGCCCATTCGCTTGTGACTACCGCTCCGAGCGAGAGCGCCAGATTTAGCGACCTCGCGTTTAACGCTCCGCCGCTTCCACCACCAGCACATCATCGCCGTTTTCAACTCGTCGGTGACGACGCGGCATTGCCCGTCGACGGCTCCGACGACACCGAGTAAGGAGCTTACCATGTCATTCTTGATCCCTCTCGCCATCGGTGCCGGCAGCTCGCTGCTCGGCAGTCTCGTCAACAGCGCGTCCGGCTCTGCGCAAAACGCAGCGATGAACGCGCTCAATCAGCAAGACGAAAACTTTCAACTTGGCCTCTACGCATCGCAGATCGCAAACCAAGAGCAGCTCTCGCTCCAGTCGACGATGTTCGATCAGATGATGGACGAGCGCTCAGAAAATATGCGCGAGGTCAACACGCTGCGCAATGTCGACATGACGGAACGCAAAGCGGACGACGACATAACTAAAAAGTTCATTCAGTCGATTACGCAATGACGCCGGTCTTCTATCCTGTAAGGTGGCGCTGTGCGGCGGTACGCGGCACAGCACCACCAGACCCCGCAGGTTCCAACGCTCAAGGCGAGCTCGCCGCGCAACACGCAGCGTTCGATGTCGATCAGGCGGAACACGCGGAACTCCTGCGCGAGAC
>JASHPC010000137.1 GCA_030038335.1 Vulcanimicrobiota bacterium | reverse complement strand
TTCGAACCAGGCGTTGCTAGGACGCGCGGGAGCCGCGTTAGTCCAGCCGGCAAACGCACAAAAGAGCGCGGCCACAATGAAAGGCATTTGTCGTTTCATACGCGCGGTCGCGGTTAGGCGACAGCTTCGCTGACAGCCATTTGCGCGATTGTCGTGGCGACCGCTTGCGCCGCAAGAGGCTTCCCGAAGTCCGTCGCCGCAAGCCGCATTCGAGCCTTGCGCTCGTCGTCGTGAAGTAGCGAGCCGAGCAGCAACGGGAGCTCGCCGACCGCTCGTACGCGAAGCGCGCACCTCGCCTCTACCAGAACGCGTGCATTGCGTTCTTCCTGCCCTGGGAGCGGACGGCACAGCACCATCGGTATTTCTGCCGCTAGCGCCTCGGCTGCCGTCAATCCGCCGGGCTTTGTGACGAGCACGTCGCACGCGTGCATATAGTCGTACACGTTCTCGACGAACCCGAGGACACGCACCGTTCGATGGAGACGCTCGGCCACCGTCTGTGCACGTCGCTCCGCCCGAGCGTTGCGTCCGGCAATGGCAACGATCGCGACGGACTCGTCCAGTTCGTCGATCGCGGTCATCATGCGCGCGAGCGGTCCTATGCCAAGCCCGCCACCCATGATGAGCACGATCGGCGAGTGCAGTGGCAGCCCTAGCCGACCGCGCAGCGCCGCCGCCGTCTCGCTGCCGCGAGCGAAGCGCGGATGTACGGGTATTCCCGAGGTGACGATACGATCTGCGGCGATGCCACGGCGGATGAGATTCTCGCGCAGCGCGTCGGTTGCGACGGCGTACGCGTCGACGTTGTCGTGCACCCAGAATCCGTGTACCGCAAAATCAGTGACAACACCTAATACCGGAGGCGCGTCGTCGTACGCGACTTTATACTCCGCCATCGCGCCGCACGGAAACGCATGCGTGCAGATCACGATGTCCGGGCGCTCGGCCTTCATGAGCGATCGCAAATTCCCCGCGGTAAACTGATGCGCCCACGTGCGAAATGGTCCCACCTCCGTCGCGCGTTCCGCTCGATGGTAGAGATAGCGGTACATCTGCGGAATTGTCTTTACCATCTGCAGATACCCGCCCGAAACGACGCCCGACACAACGAGCGCCGCGTAGCGATACGAATCGACGACGAGGGCGCGCGTTCCGGGAGCGACGTCGTCGAGCGCCGCGCAGACGGCATTTGCCGCAGACGAATGTCCGTCACCGACGCTGGCTGAAAGAAAAAGCGCCCGCACTAGACTTTGCCGTTCTCGTCTTGCTCGTCGACGAGTGCTAGATAGTCGTCGAGAATGTCTTGTGCGAGTGCTTCGTCCTCGAGCATCTTGCCATCCACGTCCGTCACGATGAACGTCTGCTCGTCATCTTCAGCAGACTCATACATCAGGACTGCATACGGCGTGCCGTTCTCGTCGTCTTCGAGCAACGCGACGACGGTAAAATCTAACTTGGCATCGTCGGGACCGACCGGTACGACGTCGTTGACGTCTAAACCCTTTGGGTGCACTTCAAATTCCCCTACTTCAAGCATCGCGCGACGTTTGCTTCGTGCTCTGCGAGCGTCTCGGCAAAGACGTGGCCGCCGTTTCCGCAATACACGTAGTACAGCGCTTTCGTCGCCGCGGGATGAAAAGCCGCCTCGAGCGAGGCGCGCCCAGGATTTGCGATCGGCGTCGGTGGCAGCCCCTCGTGCAGGTACGTGTTATAGGGCGAGTTCAGCGCGAGGTCGGCGTGCGAGAGCTCGGGCTTGTGATGCGGCAACGCGTATTCGATCGTTGCGTCGATCTGTAGCGGCATCCCGAGGTGCAGCCGGTTGTAGATGACGCCGGCAATCAGCGGCCGGTCGCGGTCGATCTTTGCTTCACGTTCCACGAGCGAGGCGATGGTGACGACTTGCGGAACGGTCATGTGCAACGCGTCCGCGCGCTGTTTCGCATCCGGCGGAAGCGCCGCTTTGAACGACGCCTCGAGTTGCGACTCGATCGCTTGCGGAGAGGCGCCGACCGGCACGAGGTACGTGTCCGGAAAGAGAAAGCCCTCGAGGCTCTGCGTCTTCGTTCCGTCCACGTCTAAGGATGTCGTCGCGAACGCGCGCGCGAGCTCGCGGGCGTTTCCGACACCGGAATCTGCGAGACGTTGCGCGATTTGCGCGTCGGTGAAACCCTCGGGTATCGTCACCCATCGAGCGACGGCCGCTCCTTGCGTGACGAGCGCGTCGAGAACTTTCGCTTCGGTCTGGTGCGGCGCGAAGCGATACTCTCCCGCTCGCACTTTCGTCTGCTCTCCGTTTATACGAGCCACCACGTGAAGGGGCAACGGGTGCGCGATCACGCCCTCTTCGGTGAGCGCTGTGAGGACGCTGTCGAACGACGAGCCGGAAGGAACGATCACCGTCGTGGCGGCGACTGGCCGGCCCGTGTCCATGTAGACGGCGTACGCAAAATATGCCCCGATGCCGCACAGCGCGACGATCGCGACGCCGGCGACGATGCCGAAGACCTTCACGATCTGCGCCGGCGCGCCAAGAAGGTCTCGAGGATGAGCGCTGCTGCCATCTTGTCAACGGCCTGGCGACGGCGCTTTCGTGACGCATCGGCGTCGATCATAACCTTCGTCGCCTGTGCCGTCGTTAGCCGCTCGTCGATGCGATGGATCGTTCCCGGAAAGACCGCGCGAAGGCGCTCCGCAAACGCGTCCATTTTCTTCGCTGCAATGCCTCGCTCACCAGAGAGCGTGACGGGGTCGCCGAGAACGAGATCGCACACGTCGTACTCCGATACGTATTCAAGGATTCGCTCGAGATCGCGATCGAGCGCCGTGCGTTCGATCGTTCCGATCGGCAAGGCGTAACTCTCACCGGGCCCTGAAATCGCGACGCCGATGCGCTTCTCGCCGACGTCGAGTGCCATGATCGAGCTCATCGCAGCTCCGCAAGCGCCGCCGTCGAGCGTGGCCGGCGCCCGAGATGGTGAGCGACGAGCATCTCCACGGCATCCGCTACTGCCGGCGCAGCGTGGGCGCTCACGCGCTCTCTCTGTCCTCTGGGCGCCGCCAGTGCCTGCATGTTGCGCAGCGCCGCAGCATCGAGTTCCAGAAGATCGCGCCATCGTTCCCGGCACGCATCGTCGATGAGGCCGCCGGCCTCCGCGTCGAGCCAAGCACGACCGCCGAGTGCGTTTCCGCAGCGCACGCACGCATCGAGCGGCGGAGCAACGCCGAGCGCCTCGAGCAGCCGCATCGAGTACCGTGGCACGAGGCCGCGTGGCGCGTCCGAGCGTGCGACAGCGGCGAGCATCGCCACGAGAAGCTCGTACACGTCCGGCATGGCCAAATCCGGCTCCGAAAGCGCGTCAACCATTTCGCATGCCGCGGCCGCGACGGCGAAACGCTGCGGCTCGACGAGCGCGCGCCAGTGCTCCTCGAGAATCTCGACGGAGGAGATGACGTCGAGCGATCGCCCGTGGTGCAGCGTCAGCGCGACTTCGTTTGCAAACTCGAGCCGTCCACCGACTCGGCTCTTTCCGCGGCGGATGCCCTTTGCAACGGCGTCCACCTTGCCATGCTCGAGCGTGAAAAACGTGACGATGCGATCCGCTTCGCCGAGGCTGCGCGCGCGCAACACGACGCCGCGTGCCTTGTACGAACGCGTCTGCGTGGGCACTGCAATCCTAGGTTTGCGTCAGCGCTTCCGACGTGAACGCATAAGGAAGCAGCTCGGCGAGCGTCGTGCGCACGACACCGTCGCTCGAGGTGAACGAGACTGGCATCGTCGCGTCGAACTCCGCGATGAACTGCCGGCACGTTCCGCACGGCGCCGTGTCGACGCCGTCTGGCCCGGCGACGGCAATCGCACGAAAACTGCGATATCCTTCGGCAATGGCGCGCACGAGCGCAGATCGCTCGGCGCAGATCGAGAGACCGAAACTCGCGTTCTCGACGTTTGCCCCGGTCACGATCGAGCCGTCGTCGGTCTCGACGGCAGCGCCGACTTTAAAACCGGAGTAAGGAGCGTACGCGCGCGCACGCGCGGAGCGTGCCGCCTCGAGGAGCGGTTCAGCGGACGACATCGGTGGCATCGGCTGGCGCTTGTTCGTCACTCTCCGCTTCGCCTGCAACGTTGTTGTGGTAGATGCGCACCGAGAGGATTCGCCGCCCGTGCGCTCGCTCGACTCGCAGGCGCGTATGATCGTCGGCCTCGATCTCCTCGCCCTCCAAGGGAAGCCTTCCGAAAAGCGCAAACGCGTAGCCGCCGATCGTCTCGAAGTCCTGCGTGGGAAGCTCGATGCCCAGGCGCGCGTTTACGTCTTCGACGTTCGTGCGCGCGTCGACGATCGCTTCGCGCGGAGAAACCACCGAGATGGGCTCCTGCTCGTCGGAGTCGTGCTCGTCGCGAATTTCGCCGACGATCTCTTCGAGCAAATCTTCCATCGTGACGAGGCCCGCCGTGCCGCCGTACTCGTCAACGACGATTGCCATCGAAAACTTGTCTCGCTGCATCTCGCGCAACAGCTCGGCAATCTTCTTCGACTCCGGCACGTGCACGGCAGGTCGCATGAGCGCCCGCAACGTCGTCGAAGCGATCGTCCCTGTTGCCAAAGCGACGAGAAGCTCGCGGTCGTGAATGACGCCCACGATGTCGTCCTTCGACTCCTGGTAGACGGGAAGACGCGAGTGCATCTCCGCGATGAGCATGTCGAGTGCGCGGCGCGGCGTCGCGTCGACGGAGACGGCGACCATCGCGGGACGCGGCGTCATCACTTCGCGCGCGATCGTGTCCCCGAACTCGATGACGGAATGAATCATCTCCCGTTCCTGCTCTTCGATGACGCGCTGCTCGGCGCCGACGTTCACGAGCGCGCGTATGTCTTCTTCCGTCACGAAGATGTGCTGCACGTTTCGAATCCCGAAGGGACGCAAGACGAGGGCGGCAACCCATAAGAAGGCGCTTGCAAACGGCGTGAGCACCCACGTCGCGGGACGCATGACCGGCGCGAGACGGAGCGCCCATCGTTCGCCCTCGCTGCTCGTTACCGTCTTTGGAATGATCTCGCCGAAGAGCAGCGCGACGAGCGACATGACGAGCGTCGCGAGTGCGGCGGGATAGGGCACGCCAGCTTTGATGGCGAGCGTCGTCGCAAGTGCGCTCGCTCCCAAGAGCGCGACGGTGTTGCCGATGAGCACGCAGGTCAGAAAGCGGTTTCGCTCGTCGGTGAGGCGCACGACGTCGCGCGCGCCGCGAACTTTGCGCTCCGCCATCGTGCGCGCCCGCAGGCGCGAAACCGAGATCAGCGCCGCTTCCGAGGCGGAGAAGAACGCGGCGATGCCGATGAGCACGACGAGAGCGACGACCTGGAGTGCGTCTGGGTTCATAACGGCAGGTCGCTAGTCAAAGCGGCGTCATTATAGCATACGGGGGTCGTGCGCTAGGAGGCAGAGACAGACGGAGCCGACGCCGAGGAGCGGGCCAGCCCCGAGGGCAGCGAGAGTGCGGGGGCGGCGGCTGAGCGTGGCCGCGAGCGCGAGCACGATGAGAGCGATCCAGGCTGCCGTCTTTGCGGGCACGAGGAATGCGCACAACGCCGCTACCGCCCACGGCACGATCGCTCGCCCGCTTACAGAGGTGCCACAGCGCGCCTTCGTCAGGACCATCAAGACTGCGGCTATGCCGAGGGCAGCGACGCAGGTTTGCGCGTCGAGAACGGGCACGGCAGGGCGTCTGTATCCTGTGACTGCGGCGTCTGCAAAGATCGCGAGACCGCAGAGCAGCGATCCGACCGACGCAATCAACACTGCGCCGGCGGCGGCGTCTTTTGCGCGTTTCGCGACAGGATGCAGCTCCAGTGTCGCGAGATCGACTTGGGCTTCGATCGCGGTGTTCGTCAGCTCGAGGCCGAGCACGAGCGTCGCGAGCAGAAGGATCGCAACGAATGCCCAGAGCGTCAGGTGCAATGCGATCGCAGCGACGAGCACGAGCGCGGTGACGATGAAGTGAATCGCGAGATTCGGCTGCAGACGCGTCGCTTCCACGACGCCGTCGAACGCGTAACCGAACGAGCGCGCGAGCCGCTTCATTTCGGATACGGCCACGGCATGCCGATGCTCTCCGCTAGGCGCCGCTCCTCAGCCTCCATTCTACGGCGCTGGCCGGCTTCGTGATGGTCGTGCCCAAGGAGATGCAGCACGCCGTGGATGAGGAGCCGTTCGAGCTCCCGCTGCAGCGGGGCGTCGTACGCAGCGGCTTGCCGTTTCGCCGTCTCGACGCTGATGACCACGTCGCCAAGGAGATCCTCGGGAGAATCCTCCGAACGAAGCGGGAACGAAAGCACGTCGGTGGCCTTGTCCTTTCCGCGATGCGTTCGGTTGAGCGCACGAATCGTTTCGTCGTCGACGAGCGCGAGCGAAAGCGACGCACGCTTCTCTCCCAGCTCGCGAAGCAGCGTGCGTGCCACAGTCGTCAGCGCGCGGCCGTTCACACCGCTCGCGCGCACGTCGTTGCGATAATGGATCACGACTCGCTGTTGGTGTACGCGCGCACGATTCGGCTCACCAAAGGGTGCCGCACGACGTCGGTTTCCTGAAGTTCGACAACGGCTACGTCTTCGACGTGCGCGAGGCGGCGTGCAGCATCCACCAATCCACTCTGTGCCCCCGTAAGGTCTATCTGCGTCACGTCACCGACGACGACCATCTTCGAACCCGTTCCGAGACGTGTCAGAAACATCTTCAGTTGACCCGGGGTGGCGTTCTGCGCCTCGTCGAGAATGACGAAGGCATCGGAGAGCGTGCGCCCGCGCATGTATGCCAGCGGCGCAACTTCGATCGTTCCACGCTCCAAGAATCGCGTGACGGCGGCGTCTTCGAGAAGCTCGCCGAGCGCGTCGTAGAGCGGTCGCATGTACGGATCGACTTTTTCGCGGAAATCACCGGGGAGAAACCCAAGCTTTTCGCCCGCTTCGATGGCGGGACGGGAGAGGACGAGGCGAGAGACATCGTGAGCCTTCAACGCGCGCACTGCCATGACGACCGAGAGAAACGTCTTCCCCGTTCCCGCCGGACCGATGCCGATCGTCAGCGTCGCGCGCTCGATCGCCTCGACGAACTCTCGCTGTCCGACCGTACGAGGGCGCACTTCGCGCCCGCGGTGCGCGCGCACGAGCGTCTGCGCGATCGGGCGGCTGCGGCCCTCTCCTCCGGCTTCGTGAACCGCGAGGGCCACGTCGTCGGTCGTCAGCTGCGCGCCGCGAACGGCGGCTTCCAGCATACGCGAGACTGCTGCTTCCGCACGTTGCACGTCGCGCGCTTCACCCGAGAGCACGAGCGTGTCGTCCTCCGTCTGTAGTCGCACGCCCAGACGCGACTCGATCTCCAGCAAGTTGCGGTCGTACTCTCCGAAAAGACGCACGCGGTCTTCGAGCGTTTCGAGGCTGATCGTGCGTTGCGTCAAGGAATCAAACGCGCGGCGTCCACTCGCGCAGCGAGCGCGGAGGCCCTAGAACTTCGAGTGCGATGATGCCGCGAACGATCGCGTTGCCGCCGCCGAAGAGTGCTACTCTGTCCCTCGACTGCGGTCGCGCTTGCGCGCTCCCTACGCTCGGGATGACAACTGGTGGAAGTGGCGGCGGTGCTTGCGGTTGGAGTTGTTCCTCGACTTCGCGAGCCTTGCTCGCTACGCTCCGGATGACAGCGGGAGGCGCTGGCGACACCTGCCGCTGAGGCGCTGGCCGCGGCTGAGGCTGCGGCTGTTGGAAACGTTGCGCGGTGCGCCGCGCGCTGCGCGTTATCGACGAGATGACCGCAATGAGGACGAGAACGCCCCAAATTAGCGAGCCGAAGTCGTGGAAGTCCACGCGCTGCTCTACGACGGCATCGGCGGTGGCGGTTGACTCTGGTCAGCGTTCGCCGGCGCCTCAGCGGTGCCGATCGAGCTTCGCATCTCCGTATCCGCCTGAATGTTCTTGAGACGATAGTAGTCCATCACCCCGAGATTGCCGCTGCGAAACGCTTCGGCGATCGCGAGCGGAATCGAGGCCTCTGCCTCGACGACCTTCGCGCGCATCGCCTGCGTGAGCGCCTTTTGCTCTTGCTCGCCTGCGAGCGCAGCGTACTGGCGCTCTGCGGCCTTCGCCTGAGCGATGCGCCGGTCTGCTTCCGCTTGACTCGTCTGCAACTCCGCTCCGATGTTCTTTCCCACGTCGACGTCAGCGATGTCGATCGAGACGATCTCGAAGGCAGTTCCGGCGTCGAGTCCTTTGGCGAGGACCGTCTTGCTGATGCGGTCCGGATACTCGAGCACTTCCTTGTGGTCGACGGCCGCACCAACAGCAGCAACGACGCCTTCGCCGACTCTCGCGATGACGGTCTGTTCCCCCGCGCCGCCGACGTAGCGGTCGAGGTTGCTGCGCACGGTAACGCGCGCTTTCACGTTTAGCTGAATGCCGTTCTGCGCGACGCCCTGGAACGTCGGCGTCTCGATGACTTTCGGGTTCACCGAGGTCTGCACCGCCTCGAGCACGTTGCGCCCTGCGAGGTTGATTGCCGCAGCCCGCTGCCATTCGAGAGGAAGCTGCGCGCGCTGCGCCGCGATCATCGCCAGCGTTACGGTCTCCACGTTTCCGCCGGCAAGATAGTGCGACTGCATCGGATCGATGGTGACCGTCAAGCCCGCCTTGCGCGCGCGTACGTAGTTCGTGACGATGATGCCGGGCGGAATGCCGATGAGGCGCATTCGAACGAGCGTAATGATACCGATCGGTACGCCCGCAGCGATTGTTCGAATCCATAACCCCAATGGAAAATAGTACAGAAACGCGATGAAGAGGATGAGAGCGATGATGATGATGACGCCTGTAACTACTGCCACGAAGAGCTCCTTATGATGCGTTCGGGTTGACTGCCGGTTCGACGAAGATGCGTGCGCCTTCGACGCGCGTCACCCGTATCGCCGTGCCTTGCGGAATATATTCGCCTTCGGTGAGAACGTCGATGCGACGGCCGTCGATCGACGCGATTCCCGCTGGGCGCAGATAGGACGCCGCAATCCCCGTTCTGCCTTGCAGATCGTGGAAGTCGCGGCTCGAGACGTAGTCGGGGCCTTGCACGTGCGCGAGCGCCAGCCGCTTCATCCACGCGTTCTCCGGAAGGATCCGCAGCGCGACGAGAAAGAGCAACGCCGTCAGAACGATCGCCGCTGCAAATGTCTCCAATCCAACACCGACGTACGGCACGCCGAACGCGAGTACGATCGCAGCGACGAGCGCTATCGCGCCCAAGACACCGGGCAACGTGTGGCCGGGCACCACGTGCAG
Source organism: Vulcanimicrobiota bacterium (assembly GCA_030038335.1). GTDB lineage: Bacteria > Vulcanimicrobiota > Vulcanimicrobiia > Vulcanimicrobiales > Vulcanimicrobiaceae > Tyrphobacter. Next base: position 7,506 of record JASHPC010000137.1, on the reverse strand, counting down.
CTCCCATGCAATGCCGATGAGTCCGAGCACTGCCAGCGCGATGACGCCCCAGTTAGAAAAACCCGCATAGATGTGCGTCCCGAAGAACAGCCCGAAAGCGATAACGGCGATGAGCCCGGCGATGCCGTGCAGCGTGTACAGCTCGACCATAATACCGAGCATTCCGATCGAGAGCAGCAAACCGCTCACCGTCGGATCCGTCGCAAAGCGCGCGAGCTGTTCGGCCCACGTCATGCCTTGATTCTGCAGCGGATGATTCGCGAGGTTGAGGGGAGCCAACGCCGCTTGCATCGATGGTGCCTCGGCGACGGCGATGCGCGCGCGTAACGCCTCGCTCGTGTCCAGCGTGAGAATCGCGCCGTGACTCTTGTACGCCGGGACGTCGACCATCCGATCGACCATCGCGGCTGCAAGCGTCGGGTTATAATGGTTGCGTTCCGCTGTCGACTCGAACTCGGCTCGCAGCGCGGAGACCATCTTCGGCGTGTTGGGAATCGGCTCGGCGGCGCCGATCGACGCGCCGGGAGCGACGACGATGCGCTGCGCGCAGAGCGTGATGAGTGCCGCGGCGGAGTACGCTCGTTCGACGTAGGCCGTCACCGGCATGCGCGCCGAGAACAGCGCGTCGCGTATCGAAAATGCGGCTTCGACCAAGCCCCCTGGGCTATTAACGTCGAGAACGATGGCCGCTGCGTTCTCGTCGTTCGCTTGCGCGACCGCGCGCTGAACGAGGTGCGCCATGCCGTCGTCGACGGTGCCTTGAATCGGTATGACGACGACGGGCGAGGCGCCCGCATTGGAAGCGGCACTCGCGCAGAGCAGCGGCGCACCGCCACAAAGCAGCAGAGCAAGCCAGAACCACAAGCGCAGGCCGAAGCCTTTCATCGTCTCGTGGTTACTTGCTTTTGCCGGCTGCCAGCGCCTCCTGAACCACCTTCGCGACGAGCTTTCCATCGGCGAGGCCACGCAACTGCGGCATGATCGCCTTCATCGCGCTACCTTGATTGCGCGCACCTTCGGGGAGTGCGGCGATCGCCGCCATGACAACCGCTCGAATCTCCTCTTCGGACTTCTGCTGCGGCAGATACTTCGAGAGTACGTCGCGCTCGGCGCGCTCCTTCTCGGCCAGTTCGACGCGGCCGGCCTTGGTAAACTCCTCAATGGAGTCACCGCGTTGCTTGACCAGCCGCCGGAGAACGTCCAACTCCTCGTCGTCGGTCGGCTCGCGTCCCGTTTCGCCGCGCTTGTACGTAAAGCCGGTGAGCGCGGAGCGGAGCGTGTCGACGCGAAGTTGCTCGCGCGCTTTCATCGCCTCTCGAAGATCGGAGGCGATGCGTTCCTTTAGTGAACCCACGGGATGCTAGACTCTTCGCTTGCGGGCCGCGGCGGACTTCTTCTTCCGGCGCACGCTCGGCTTCTCGTAGTGCTCGTGCTTGCGAGCCTCTGCGAGTATGCCGGCCTTCTGGGTCGCCTTCTTGAAGCGCCGCAGAGCGCTCTCAATTGATTCACCAGGCGCAATACGGACTTCCATTGTTCGACCCCCTTTCCGGCATATGAGCCCTGCGTACTCTACCACAGGCACGGAAAGAGCGTCAATTCGCGCCCTATCCCGGTGGCCACGTCATTTGGCGTCCGGCCAGGACGTGCACGTGCACGTGATCGACCGTTTGTCCGCCCTCGACGCCGGTGTTCACGACGAGGCGATAACCGCTGCCGCCAAAGTTGCCCCCGACCTTCGTCGCAACGGCAACGAGGTGCCCCGCGAGCGCCTCTCCGTCACGCTTCACCATGTCGCCGATCGTCGCGTCGTGCGCGCGTGGTATCACGAGGGCGTGCTTCGGCGCTTGCGGATTTACGTCGGCAATCGCGACGACGGTATCGTCTCTATAGATTTCCTCGGCCGGAATCTCGCCGGCAATGATTTTGCAGAATATGCAGTCTTCCATCGGTCTCCTCAAGCGCGCATGTTCTAGCGAATCGTAAACGTCCAGGAACGCGTCGCAGTGTTTCCGGCCTCGTCCGAGACGCGGACGTCAACGCGGACGAGGCCCCGCCGGTACCTTCTCTGCGGAAAATACTGTACGAACTGCGTCGTGCGCAAGCACTCCGACGTGACGTCGTGCCCGTTCACCTTCAACTGCACGCTCGTCGGATTTACCGGAACGGCTTCGGTAACGAACGTCGCGTAGATCGCCGGCATGTCAGAATCGATGCTCGTGCCGTCGGCGGGACCGACGGTAACAATCCCAGGCGGCTGCGCAGAGGCGGAGAACGCCTGCGCGGCGCGCGCCGCGACCGTGCTGCCATCAGGCATGCGCAGATGCACGATGATCGGCGTGTCGGCAAAGCTCGCGCTACGGTTAACGTGATAACGGCCCTCGTACGTCCCGGGAGAGTGCTCGGCCATTGCCACGCCCCGAACGTACGCACCGACGTCGAACGTTGCCGCTCCCCCGGACGTGCCGTGCATCGTCACCGTGAGTACCTCGCCTGCGCGCAGCGGACGAACGGCGTCGATCTCGACGTCGGAGATACTGGCGCTGCCGCTCTGAGCGCTCGTCTGCGCCTCTTCCCGAACGGCAATGATCTCACGCACTTCGTCCGTCTCGACGTTGTAGCGAATCGTTGCGTGATCTCCAGCTTGCAGGTCGCTAAACGATGCCGGGTCACCGTTAAGCGTAATCTGCGTGTCGCGATCGGGAACGATGACGTGACCGTCCTGCATGAGCAGCTCGTCAGGGTTCGCGACCGCGATGACGCCGTACCTTGATCCGTACTCGTCGACGACCTCGCTAACGGTCCCATTCTTGCGCATCGAGATCTCCGCGTAGTCGCCTGGACGGACGTCGGTGAGCTCGCCCGGAATCTCGACGTCGACGCCGACGTCGTGCATCGTAACGATCGCGTTGTTCGAAATCGGGATCGTGCGGACGGCGCCGTTGAACTGGAGCGTCACCGTCGGTGGATCTGAGTCCACGTCGACGGCGGTGACGGTTCCTACGCGAACGATCATGCCGCCAACGGTAAAGTCCCCTATGCCCATTCTTCCGACGAGCTGCGACACGATTGCGACGACGTTCGCGCGACGGTCGAACTTCGCTTCCGCGCCGAGCAGTGCCGTAAAGAAGCGCAGCGGCACGTAAAGCGCGCCGTTTCGCCGCACCGCGGGTGCGTCGAGCGCAACGGGCACGCCATCGACCGTCGCAATCCGGCTCCCTTCTTCAAGGACGACCGTCTTCGAACCGACGTGCGTGATCATGCGCGAGCCGCTCAACGTAAAGTCGAGCCCGAGAGCGACGATCGTCCGGCGCGCCGGGACGAGGAGCACGCCTTTCTCGAGAAGCGGCGGCGGATCGAGCGGAAGCGTTTCGCCGTTGATGACGATCGCAATCGGAGGCGGCGGAAGCGGCTTCTTCTTGTGCGCGGCGTGCGCGGAAGTCAGGGCGATAACCGCAACGATCAGCGTGAGATATGAACGGAGGCGGTCATTCACGAGCGAGCGCCTCTCGATAAACGCCGGCCGTCTCTCGCGCGCAACGATCCCACGTGAAGCGCTCTGCAAGCATCCGCCCATCATTGACGAGCCGGACGCGCAGACCTTCGTCATCGAGAATGCTCTGGAGCGAGCGTCCAAGCGCAGCGACGTCGTGCGCAGGAAACGTCAGCGTCGCGCTTGCCAGCGCTGCCGGCACCGCTTCATCGGATGCGGCGACCGGCACGCCTGCCGCCATCGCCTCCAGAAGCGGCAACCCGAATCCTTCGCGCAGCGCCGGATGCACGAGCGCGCGCGCGTGGCGATAGTACCGGGCGAGCGACTCGTCGTCGACGTCGCCCAACGCGCGCGCGCGCCGGCGTTCGCTCGACGCGCGCTCCAGAGCACCGCCGAAATCGTCCGAACCCGTAAAGTAGAGATCGACGTCGTATCGTTCGGGAAGCGATTGCCAAGCATCGAGGAGCGTCTGCAGATTCTTGTGGCGGCGATGGTTGCCGACGTTGAGGATATAGCCCCGTGGCGCCGGCGGCGTCTCTTGCTGCGGAGCGTTCGTCGCCGTGCATCCCAATGCCACGACGCGAATCTTCTCGCGATCGACGCCGAGATAGCGCTCCAAATCCTCCGCCGTTCGCTCGTCGTCCGTAATGACGCGCGCCGCACGCTTGCACGCGCGCCGCACGACGGTGCGGTAATAGGGCCCAACCTTGGATTTGAACTGATCCGGAAAAAGCAGGTGGATGAGATCGTGAATCGTGACGACCGACGCAGCCGGCACGACGACGGGCACGTACTGCGAGAGAAAGTGGACGAGATCGACGCGCGCCCGAGAGATGGCAATCGGCAGTGCGACCTGCTCGGCCCAGCCGAAGTTTCCGCCTCGTACGAACGTCGTAAACTCGAAATCCTTCGCAACCAGCGGCAAACGCTGTGCGAGCTCGCTCGCGTAGCGTCTCATGCCGACTGACATCTGGCGAGTCAGTCGGGCGTCCAATCCAACGCGTCCCCGTGGGCGGGCGATCATCGTGGCCGAGCCTTCCGCGCCACGACGTAGCGGTAGCGCGCGGACCAGTATGCAATGCGAATTCCGGCAGGACCGTCGAGCAACGCACCTCTGCGCAAAAGCAGCCACAGCCAGCGCGGCCATATAAGGAACCACTCGCGAACGACGCGCGAAAGCGAAAAGCGCATCGCGGTGCCTTCCTCGCTCGTGTAACGCTCGAAGCGGCTGCGATACGAAGCGAAATCCGGATACGAGAAGTGCAGGAGCGTTCCGTGAAGCTCCGCGACGGATCCGTCGCAGGTCCATCGTTCGTGGAGCGGCGCGTCGCCGCCGGCTGCCGCCAGCGGCGTCAGACGTGCTTGCTCCGCGCGAAACAGGCGCAAGAGCGGCTCGTCGCGCCACATTCGCAACGGCTTTCCGCAGTAAAACGTCGTGCGGCGTACGACGTAGCCATCGGCCTCTTGCGGCGCGGCAACGATGGCGTCGCGCAGCTCGTCGTCGAGCGCTTCGTCAGCATCGATTGCAAGCGTCCAGGGTGTGCGAACGAGCGAGAGTGCGAAGCGTCGCGCATCGACGAAGTTGGTCCAATCGCGCTCGACGACGTCGGCGCCGGCCGCGCGTGCGAACTCCACCGTGTGGTCGCGCGACCGCGCGTCGAGAACGAGAACGCGCATTCCGTGCGGAAGACTCATGAGCGCTCGTGGCAAGTTGCGCTCCTCGTCGCGCGTGAGAATGACGGCGGTTATATCGTTCGGGTTCAGAGTCTTTGCGCGCGCGCGGGTGCTTCCGCGCCGCGCTCGTTACGCGTAACGCTCGGCGCGCCGTGCGCGTGCCTCAACGCCGCGCCCATGAAGTCCCGGTAGAGCGGCGACGGACGATTCGGCCGCGACTTGAACTCGGGATGCGCCTGCGTTCCAACGAACCACGGATGCATCGACTCGGGAAGCTCTACGAGCTCGACGAGCTGCGTCTTTCCGACGGTGTGGAAGCCGGTAAAGCGCATGCCGTGCTCTTCGAAGATCGGCGCATAACGGTTGTTGAACTCATAGCGGTGACGGTGACGCTCGCTGATCTCGAGTTCGCCGTACGCCCGGGCCGCGTGCGAATCGGGGACGACCGAGCAGGCGTACGACCCGAGCCGCATCGTTCCCCCGTACACTTCGAGGTTGCGCTGGTCCGGCATGAAGTCAATGACCGGATCTCCCGACGTTTCGTCTACTTCCGTCGTCATCGCCTCGGTGAGCCCGCATACGTCGCGCGCGAACTCGATGCACGCGAGCTGCATCCCGTAACAGATGCCAAGGAACGGAAGTCCGCTTTCGCGCGCATGCCGAATCGCCAGTAGCTTCCCCTTGACGCCCCGCGAGCCGAAGCCGGGAGCGACGAGAATACCGTGCGCGCCGCGGAGCAGCGCGATACCTTCGTTCTCGACGTCTTCGGAGTCGATTCGTCGAATCTCGACCGCAGCGTCGTGCGCGACGCCGGCGTGATAGAGTGCCTCGTTGATCGAGATGTACGCGTCTTTTAGCTCTACGTACTTGCCGACGATTGCGATCGTGACGTGCCGCTGCGGATGCAAGACGCGCTCGACGATCGCTTCCCACTCTCGCAACTGGGGGGCGGGCGCTTCCAGATGCAGCTTGCGCACGGCGACGTCTGCGAGCCCTTCATTTTCCAGGTTCAACGGCACCGCGTAAATCGTCGCCGCGTCGTTGTTCTGTACGACGGCGGAGCGCGGTACGTCGCAGAAGAGCGCGATCTTCTCCTTCAGTTCCAGCGGCATCGGTCCCGCGGTTTGCGTGCGGCAGACGATTGCATCGGGCAGGATGCCGATGCCGCGTAACTCACGCACGGAGTGTTGCGTCGGCTTCGTCTTGAGCTCGTCGGGAGCGCCGAGATGCGGAACGAGCGTCAAGTGCGCGTACATGACGTTCTCGTCGCCAACGTCGTAACGCATCTGGCGAATCGCTTCGAGAAACGGCAACGACTCGATGTCGCCAACGGTGCCGCCGACTTCGACGATGCACACGTCTGCGCGGCTCGCTTCGGCGACGCGCTTGATGTGCGCCTTAATCTCGTTCGTGATGTGCGGAATGACTTGCACCGTTGCGCCGAGATACTCGCCGCGACGCTCTTTCTCGATCACTGCTTTGTAAATCTGCCCGGTAGTGACGTTATTTTCGCGCGACAGATTCTCGTCGATGAAGCGTTCGTAGTGACCGAGGTCGAGATCGGTTTCAGCGCCGTCTTCCGTAACGAAGACCTCGCCATGCTGGTACGGGTTCATCGTACCTGCGTCGACGTTGATGTACGGATCGAGCTTTTGGATGGAGACGCTAACGCCTCGGGCCTTCAGTAGGCGCCCGAGCGATGCCGCCGTGATGCCCTTCCCGAGCGAACTGGCCACTCCCCCGGTGAAGAAAATGTACTTGGCCACTCGGGATGTTAGCGTTCAGCGCGCCCGGGAAGTACCCCTTTGACATAGCGCTCGAGACCCGCATAGTCGCGTCCGATCGTAGCTTGCATGCCTGGAAATGCGGTCATGACAGCGGCGTGCAGCGCGACGATCGTTGGTGGCGCGGCTTCGAGGAGCATCAGCCCGCCAGCGTTCATGCGTTGCGGCAGGCGCTCGAGAAGGCGGCGGTATTCATGCAAGCCGTCGGGACCGCCGTCGGTCGCTTCGCGCGGCTCGAAGCCGACGGGGTTCGGTTTTAATGGTAAGTCCGCGGTCGGAATGTACGGCAAGTTTGCGATGACGCAGTCAAACGTTAGATCCGCGTCGGCCGGAAAGAGGTCGGCGAGCTCTATCGTAACGCTCCCTCGACTCCGCGTGCTGCGCACGCTACGCTCGGGATGACAAACATTCTTGCGGGCGACTTCAAGAGCGGCTCGGCTTCTTTCAGTTGCGTAGACGATTGCTTCCGGGATTTCCGCGGCAATCGTCATCGCGATGCAGCCGCTGCCCGTTCCAACATCGAGCACAATGGGGCTCTGAATCTCGCGTTTTACGAAG
>JASHPC010000136.1 GCA_030038335.1 Vulcanimicrobiota bacterium | reverse complement strand
GGCGTATGCTCGATCAACATACGATCTTTGAACGTGCCTGGCTCTGCTTCGTCGGAGTTACAGACGAGGTAACGCGGCTTGTCGTTCTTCGGGAGAAAGCTCCACTTGCGACCCGTTGGAAAACCAGCGCCGCCGCGTCCGCGCAGACCCGATTTGTCGGCGTACTCCATCACCTGCTCGGGCGTCATCGACGTAACCGCGCGCTTCCACTGCTCGTATCCGCCACGCTTGCGGTAGACGTCGATCGAACGCAGATCGGCGTCCCCGATCCCCTCGGTCAAGACCTTAGTGACCGGCACCGCTCTTCTCTTCTTCCTCGATGAGCTTGACCACGTCGCGCGCTTGCTTCACAGCGCGCTCGCGCGTGTCTCCGTGGAAAGCCAAGCCGAGATCGATGATGCGGTCGAGCATGATCTCGCCCACCTTGTCGCCGACGCCTCCGGCGTTGTTCGGGCTCTCGGTGCCTCGTGCACCTGGCGCCTGCCGTCCCTTTGAAATTTCCGGCAGCTGCGCGACGTGCCACGTTTTTCCCGGCGTCTCCGTCTGCGCCATCGGCGGCGTCTTGTACGTGCCGGCGCGCATCGCCGCAATCATGTCGTCGATCTGCTTCTGGTCCAGATCGTAGACGAACTCGAGATTCACTTGCGCGCACGTGGCGCGGTCGCAGGCAGCGAGACACTCGACCTCTTCGTAGGAAAACACCCCGTCGTCAGTGGTCTGCAGATGCTCGATGCCAAGCTTCTCGCGGAACGTTCGCATCACGCTCTCGGCGCCGTTAATCGTGCACGCGAGGCCACGGCAGACCTGCACGACGTATTTTCCGACCGGCCTACGATAAAAGAGCGTGTAAAAAGAGACCGTCGACTCGACGACCGCCGGAGTGACGTCAAGCATGTCCGCGGCAGCCTGCATCGCCTCCGCGCTCACGAAGCCTTCGTGCTGCTGAAAGAGATGCATGAGCGGCAGCAGCGCAGAGCGTCGGTCCTCGTACTGCGCGACGATCGCATCGCACTCGGGTCGCAATCGCGCGAGCAACGCCGGAAATGCTTCCCGCCGCTCGTTCATCTGTCGACTTCCCCGAACACTGGGTCCAGCGACCCAATCGTTACGACGAGATCTGCGATGAGGTTCCCAGGCGCGATGCCTTTGATTGCCTGCAGATTGTAGAGCGAAGGCGGGCGCGTGCGAACGCGATACGGACGGTTGCCGCCATCGCTCACGATGTAATAGCCGAGCTCGCCTCGCGGTGACTCTACAGATTGGTACACGTCCCCCGGCGGAACGCGAAAGCCTTCGCTGACGACCTTGAAGTGGTGAATGAGTGCTTCCATCGAAAGCGCAATCGTCTCTTTCGGCGGTGCGGCGACCTTCGTATCCGCCACCATCACCGTCCCGGCTTCCCTTAGACGCTCGCGCACTTGTTTGATGATGCGATACGCCTGTTCCATCTCGTCGAGGCGTACGAGAAAGCGCGCGTAGGCGTCGCCTTCCTCGCGCGTCGGAACGTCGAACTCGTACGTTTCGTAGCCTGAGTACGGATACGCGCGACGCACGTCGTAGGGCATGCCGCTCGCGCGCAGCGCGGGGCCGGTGACGCCCCACGCAATCGCGTCCTCCAGCGGCAGTACGGCGACGCCGATCGTGCGATCCTGAAAGATGGGATTTGCCTGCAGGAGCCCGCGCAGCTCGCGCATGCGGCCCGGAAACTTTTCGATCAGCGCGTCGAGCTTCTCGAGAAATCCCGTCGGAAGATCCCCGTTGACGCCGCCGACGCGCAGATAGTTTGGATGCATGCGCGCGCCGCCCGCGGCCTCTTGAAGATCGAGAATGTTCTCGCGCAGATCGAATGCGTAGAAGAACACGGATATCGCACCGATGTCGAGGGAGTGCGTGCCAAGCCAAACGCAATGCGACGTAATGCGCGTCAGCTCGACGAAAAGCACGCGAATCTGTTGCGCGCGCACGGGAATCCGATCGGTCAAGCCGAGGAGCCGTTCGACGCCGAGCACGTACGCAAACGAGTTTGACTCCGGCGCGAGGTAGTCCATGCGCTCGATGACCGTTTGCGCCTGCGACCAGAAGAGGTTCTCTGCAGTCTTCTCGATGCCGGTATGCAAGTATCCGATCTCAGGATCGATGTTGACGACGTTCTCCCCTTCGATCTCGAGCATGAGCTGCAACACGCCGTGCGTCGACGGATGCTGCGGACCCATGGACAGCACCATCGAGTTGCCTTCGTGCGAGACGACCTCGGGGGTGAGCGGCGTCGCGGAGAGCGTCACTCCGGCGCTTCCTTATTGCGTTGTTCTTGCAGCGCGGCAAGCGTCTCTCCGGAAGGCGGCGTTCCGGCCTGGACGTTGCTCTTGAGCCCAAAAGCGGGACGCGGCGAACGCTCCCGTGCCGGACCCCGCAGCGGATAGTCCTTCCGCAGCGGATAGCCTTCCCACGTGTGCGGCATCTGGATACGCCGGAGATCCGGGTGCCCGTCGAAGACGATGCCGAAGAGATCGAAGACCTCGCGCTCCGCCCAGTTCGCCGACCTCCAGAGATCCGAGACGGTCGGAACGCGCAACTCCTTCGCGTCGACGCCGCAAAGAACGCGCAGTCGCTTCGGGCGCCCGATCTCCTCAACGGAGCGCGTCTTCGCTGAGATCTTTAGAAGATGATAGACGACGTCAAAGCGCGGCGTGCGCAGCGGGTAGTCAGCTGCGCCGAGGTCGAGAAGCATGCTCCACCCGTCCGCGTGGAGCGCTTCAAGGCGCGCCCGCACGGCCGACACGTCGACGCGTTCGATCTCCGCTTCGTCGATCGGCGGACGCAGGCTCGGCGGATCGATCGCG
>JASHPC010000135.1 GCA_030038335.1 Vulcanimicrobiota bacterium | reverse complement strand
AAGTTCCGGCGACCAGTCGTTCCCGGCGATAGGCTCGACATGGAAATTCGGATGCTGCGGCACAAACGTAACATCGGCTGGGTGCAGGCAGAGGCGCAGGTCGACGGACAGACGACCTGCATCGCCGAACTCATGTTCTCGATCAACTCGAACGACCGCATGATCGGAAGTGACTCCGCGGTCCTCCACGCATGATCCACCCCACCGCGATCGTGCATCCGAGCGCGAATCTCGCGGCGGACGTCGAAATCGGGCCCTTTTGCATCGTCGGAGAAAACGTCAAGCTCGGAGCGCGTACCGTGCTTCAAGCAAACGTCGTCGTCAACGGGTGGACCGAGATCGGCGAGGACTGCACCGTCTACCCGTTCGCGACGATAGGCGCGGCGTCACAGGACCGAAAATATCGCGGCGAGCGCGCGTACACACGGGTGGGGAGTCGCACCGTTCTGCGAGAGTACGTCTCGATTCAGAGAGCAACCGGTTCCGAGAGCGTCACGTCGGTTGGCGACGACTGCCTGCTGCTCGCGTACGTGCACGTCGCGCACAACTGCGTCATCGGCAACGGTGTGACGATGAGCAATCTCGTGCAGCTTGCCGGTCACGTAGAGATCGGCGACTACGCCCTTCTCGGGGGCATGTCGGGTGCTCACCAGTTCACGCGCGTCGGCCGCTATGCGATGGTCGGCGGCATGAGCAAGATCAACAAGGACTTGCCGCCGTTCTTTCTCGTCGAAGGCAATCCCGCAAAGCCGTACGGCTTGAACAGCGTCGGACTTCGTCGCGCGGGCTTCACTTCGGACGACCGTGACGAGATCAAACGCTTCTACAAGCTCCTCTACGATCCCAAGATGAACGTGTCGCGCGCGATCGAAGCCATGAAGGCGAGCGTCGCAACCGGATGCGGGCGCGAGATCATCGCATTTCTCGAAGCGCCTTCGCAGCGAGGAATTCTCAAGTGAGAGCTCGCTAACCGGTTGAACTATTTCCTCTCGACCGGTGAGCCGTCGGGCGAGATGAGCGCGGTTCTCCTCGCCCGCGCGATCCAGCAGTACGACGCGTCTGCGCGGTTCGAAGGAATCGGAGCGGCGAAGATGCGCGAGTCCGGCATCCACCTCTGGCGCGACCATACCGGATGGTCGAGCATGGGACCGATCGCCGCGATCCCGCGCATTCCGAAGCTCCTGCTGCAGATGTGGTTAACGGCGATTCACGTCGCAACCGCGAAACCCGATCTCGTCGTGCTCGTCGATTTTGGCGTATTCAACGTTCGTCTCGCGCAGACGCTGCGAGAGCGCCTGCATTACACGCGCCCCATTCTCTATCTCTTTCCGCCTGGTGCGTGGCTCGACAGCGCGCGCACGGCGGCAGCGGTCGCCCGGCTCAGCGTTCCGTTGAGTGGATTCGAGCATCAAGCGTCGTTCTATCGCTCGTTGGATCTGCCGGTATGGTATTTCGGGCATCCACTGCTTGACGAATACGAAGAGCGTGCGTCGCGCGACGCGCCACCCTCCAATGGCGGAACGGTTGCGCTTCTTCCGGGAAGCCGTGCTGGCGAGTTACGAGCGCACGTCCCGCTGCTGCTTCGCGCGCTCCAGGACCTGCGTGCGGTGAGGCCTGGCGCGCACGCGGTGATCGCCGCGGTCGATCCGCGCGCCGAGCGAAGGTTGCGCGCAGCGGTCGCGCGCGCCGGAGTCGACGACGTCAAGGTGGTGGTCGGTGCGCGTGCAGCGCTACGCGACGCAGACGCTGCCTGGGTCGCGTCAGGAACGGCCGTACTCGAAAGCGTGCTGCTCGGCGTTCCGGCGATCGCCGTGTACGTCGTGTCGAAGGCAGTTGTTTGGTACGGAAAGCGTATGCAGCGTCGCATTACCGGCGGAAGATTCATCACGCTTCCCAATCTCGTCGCCAGCGAGGAGATCGTGCCCGAGCTTCTTCAAGACCGCGCCACGCCGGAGGCGCTCGCGCGTGAAATGGATCGTCTTTTGGCTGAGCCGACTCGTCGCCGCGAAGCCTTCGCGCGTCTGCGCGCGGCGCTTGGGGCGTCTGGTGCTATGCAGCGCTGCGCAGAGCTCGCAGTGCGGATCGCCAAGGAGGACTCGGCGTGATCCGTCTCTACCATACCTCCGACCTGCACGATCACCGCGGTTTCGTCGCACGTCTGCGCACGCTGCGCGAACGCGACCCGGGGTTCTTATTCGACTGCGGCGATTCGCTTCGAGGCAGTCAGACGGTCTACCACCGGCACGAACCAATCGTCAAAGAGATCGATGAGGCGGGCTACGACGCGCAAGCGATCGGCAACCGCGAGTACCATTATCTCCTTCGACTGCTTGCCGCTCGTGCGCGCCGGATGCATCACCCGCTCGTGTGTACGAATCTCGTGGACACGAAGCGAAGGACGCTGCCGTTCGTTCCGTCGCTCGTCTTTCAAACGAACGAAAACGGTGCACGACTGCACGTCCTCGGCCTGCTCATCATGCAGTATCCGGTCGCAAGCCGTTGGGAACGCGTTTTCGGTTGGCGTTTTCTCTCGCCCGCGGATGCGGTCGCAC
>JASHPC010000134.1 GCA_030038335.1 Vulcanimicrobiota bacterium | reverse complement strand
GACACGACGGCGAACGAGGAAACCCGTAGGCGCTTCGTCACCGAGACGCTCAAGGAAGCCGGCGCGACTGCAGAGCTGCGCGCGATTGCCGCGCTCGTTGCCGGCGCGGCGGATCTTGCGTCCGTAAAGAACGATCTCGAGAAACTGACGATCTCCGGAAAGCGCGTCACGCTGGCCGACCTGGAGCGCGAAAGTCTCGTCATCGAGGAACCAAAAGCGTGGCGATATGCAGGAGCCCTCGTAGAAGGAAGGGTCTCCGACGCGCTGACGATCGCGGGCGAGATGTTCGATGCGGATCGAGGCGCGGCCATTCCGCTCCTTTCGGCGCTTGCTTCTGAGTGCTCGCTTCTCTGGGAGCTTGCACGACCGGGCGGTCGCGCGCCGGCGCGCTTGCAATGGCGCGAACGAGCGCTGCGGCCCATCGCTCGTGCGACCGGCGAGGCGCGCGCTCGCAGTGCCTACGAACGAGCGGTGCACGGCATCGAGGCGATCGTCACCGGGCGCGGAGGAAGCGACGTCGAGGAGTATCGCGCGCTCGTCGAGCGAATCAGCGTCGAGTGCGCGATGCTCGCACGCAACCGGCCGAATCGATGACACACGAACGCTACGCCTCCCCGTTCTCCTGGCGCTACGGGCGCGAGGAGCTGCGCAAACTCTTCTCCGAGAACGAACGCAGGCGACTGTGGCGCGTCGCGTGGGTCGCGCTCGCCGAGGCCCAGGAGCGCGCCGGTCTCGTGACGGCTGAAGAAGTCGCGGACCTGCGCGCGCACGCGAACGACGTGGACGTCGAGGCAGCGATCGCAATCGAGCGCGAGACGCACCACGATCTCGTCGCGGAGCTTCGCCTCTTCGCGCGTCAGGCGCCCATCGGCGGCGGACGGCTGCACTTGGGTGCGACGTCGATGGACATCGAGGACACGGTCGACGTCTACCGCATCCGTCGTGCGCTCTCGCTGCTCGGCGAATCGCTGCGCGCACTGCTCCTGCGCTTCGAGCGGCGCATTCGCGACAACGCCGATCTCGCGTGCATGGCCTTTACGCACTTGCAACCGGCGGAACCAACGACGGTCGGCTACCGCTTTGCGATCTACGCGCAAGACTTGCTCCTCGATTACGATCATCTTCGGTACGTCTTCGAACGCTTGCATGCAAAGGGCATTCGCGGTGCGGTCGGGACGAGCGCGTCGTACGAGGCGCTCACCGGCAAGAGCGGCGGTTCGGAAGCGATGGAGCGATACGTACTCGATCGCTTCGGCTTGGAGGCTCGTGACGTAAGCACGCAGGTGTACTCTCGTTGCCTGGACCACATGGTGGTCGCGACGCTTGCGGGCATAGGCGCCTCGCTCTCCAAGTTCGCTGCCGACGTGCGCATCTTGAGCTCGCCCGCGTTCGGCGAACTCGCGGAACCGTTCGAAGCGAGTCAAGTCGGAAGCTCGGCAATGCCCTTCAAACGCAATCCTGTGCTGAGCGAACGCATCGATTCGCTCGCGCGTCTGCTACCGGCGTACGCAGGCGTTGCGTGGCAGAACGCCGCGACGAACTATTTGGAGCGGACGCTCGACGACAGCGCGAATCGCCGAACGACTCTGCCGGAGAGCCTTCTCTGCACGGACGAGCTGCTCTCGCTCGCACAGCGCGTCGTCGACGGCCTGCGCATCGACGAACGAAAGATCGCGCAGAACATGCGCGACTACGGACCGTTTGCGGGCACGGAGGCGGTGATGATGGAGGCGGCGCGCGCCGGCGGTGACCGTGGTCGCTTGCACGCTGCAATTCGCGACGTCTCGCTCGAGGCGTGGTCGGCGCTCGAAAAAGGAAGAGACAACCCGCTCTCGCAGTTGCTCGTCGAACATGCGGAGCTCAAGACTCGCGTCGATCCGGCGGAGATTCGTCACTTGCTCGATCCGGCGACGCACGTGGGAACCGCGCCGGCGCGCGCGCTGCGCGTCGCCGACCGGATCGCCGCACTGCGATCGTTCCCGGAACAGCCGGTGATCTCGTGACGAGCGTGCAGAGAGGCGCCGAGATCGCGCGCGGCAAGACAAAGGTTCTCTATGCGTGCGTCGGCGAGCCCGACAACGCCGTCGTCGAGCAGATGGACGCGATCACGGCCGGTGATGGAACGCGGCGTGACGTCATCGAGGGGAAAGGGCGCCTCGCAGCGCTGACGACGTCGCGCGTCTTTCGCTTTCTCACGTCGTGTGGAGTTCCGACGCACTACGTTCGCGGCGGCGAAGACGCCGACCACAACGCGATGGTCGTGCGACGCTGCACGATGATCCCGCTCGAGGTCGTCACGCGCGGAGCGGTTGCCGGAACGTACGCGAAGCGCCACCCAGAACTCGCGCGCGGTTCACCGCTCGTGCCGCGCGTGATCGAGTTCTTTTTCAAGGACGACGCTCGCCACGATCCGATGATCTCGGTCGAGGACATCGTTGCCGGTGGAATCGCGACGCCTGTGGAGATCGATCGCATGAGTGAGATCGCGCGCGCAACCTTCGAGTTGCTCGCCGACGCGTGGAAGAAGCGTGGCGTGACGCTCGTCGATTTGAAGGTCGAGTTTGGACGCATCGTCTCGGGTGAGAGCGCGGGAGAGCTCGTGCTCGCCGACGTCGTCGACAACGACGCGTGGAGGATCTGGCCCAACGGCGACGAGGCGCGGATGCTCGACAAGCAACTCTACAGAAATCTCGAGCGGCGGGACGACGAAGGCCTTGCGAGGGTCAAGCGCGCGTACGAAGAGGTTGCCGCGGCGGTCGCCGATTTTCGTGTGCCGTGATTGACGTAGCGCTGCCCTCGGAGGAGCGGCAGCGCATCGCCGGCGCGCT
>JASHPC010000133.1 GCA_030038335.1 Vulcanimicrobiota bacterium | reverse complement strand
GACGGCACGGTCGAAGCGCTCGACGCCTCGACGGGCCGCGTCATCTGGACGATCGTCGCGGCGGATCCGAAGAAGTCGGAGTTCTTCAGCGCTGCGCCGATCGCATGGAACGGAGTGCTCTATCTCGGGATCGCCGGCGCCGACTGGGGCGCGCGCGGCCGCATGATGGCGTTTCGCGAGAGCGACGGAAAGCAGATTTGGCGCTTCGACTTGATTCCGCAAGGCTCTGAGCTGGGCGCGAACACGTGGGGCAAGGCATCGACTGCGGCAACCGGAGGCGGCTCGACGTGGACGACGTATTCCCTCGACCCCGCGACCGATCTGCTCTACGTTCCGGTCGGAAATCCGGCGCCCGACTTTTCTCCCGAGTACCGTCCCGGCGCGAATCTCTACACCGACTCGATCGTTGCGCTCGACGCGAGAAGCGGGAAGCTCGCGTGGTACCATCAGTTCGTTGCAAACGATTCGCACGACTACGACATGGCGGCAGCACCGGCGCTCATCACGACGCGCGCCGGAACGCCGCTGGTCGTTGCTGCCGGAAAGAACGCAATGCTCTACGCGCTCGACTCGTCGTCGCACGCGATGCGCTACGCACTGCCGGTCTCCGAGATTCGCAACGCGCGCAGCAGGCCGACGTTCGCGGGGGTGCACGTCTGTCCCGGCTGGATCGGCGGCGTCGAATGGAACGGACCGGCATACGACCCACAGACGAACGCGCTCTACGTGAACAGCGTGCACGCTTGCGGCACGTACAAACTCGGTGAAGCGAGATTCACGGGCGGCGACACGTTCTTGGGCGGCGAGTTCGTGCCGGACGCTTCGAAGACGTGGTACGGCTGGGTGACCGCGGTCGACGCTGATTCGGGACACGTGCTCTGGAAGTATCGCTCGCCGACGCCGATGATCGGCGCGATCACGCCGACAGCGGGAGGCGTCGTCTTCACGGGCGATCTCGACGGGAACCTACTCGTCTTCGACGCGCGCACCGGTCATAAGCTGCTCTCGCTATCGACGGGTAGAGCGATTGCCGGTGGCGTCGTTGCGTACGAAGTGGGCGGAACCGAGTACGTTGCATGCACGTCGGGCAACGTCTCACGCCTTGCGTGGGGCGTTCTCGGAGCGCCGTCGATCGACGTCTTCACGCTCCGCTCGTGAAGCCTGCAGCGGCGGCGATCGCCGTACTGCTTCTCCCACCGCGACTCGCTTGCGCGTACGCGCTTTCTCTGAACGCGGCGCAGATACACGCCGCCGTCGAGCAGGGTGCGCGTGCTGCTCGCGAGCACGCCGGATTGACCGAAGCTGCATACGAGATCTTCAGCCAACGTGACACGCTGCGTCTCATTCCTGGCGAGAGAGCCATCGACGCGGTGCTCGTGCGCACGCCGTTCGAGCGCGTGCGCGTCGCAAGCTACTACGCGGCCTTTCAGCAGCAGCCTTTCACGGATGCGCAAGGAGCTGCGCTTGCGAGACAAGGCGCGGGGCGCGTCGAGTTCGTCATCTTCGCGCACAGCGACGCCGAGGACGCGGCGCAACGTGACTTCCTCTCTCGCTTTCACGGCTTCACGGTACGCGCGAACGGACGGAAGGTATCGGGCGTGTACACGAGCGTCTTCGGCCCGGCGATCGACAACTACACGACGGCAAACGGCGTCGTCGAGCGCTGGATTGGGACCGTCACGTGCGGCTTCGATCTCCGCTCTCTTACGGGCAACAGAGGAAACGCAGACAGACTGCGCGGCACGCTCTCATTCGAAGACGATCGCGGGCGGCGATATGCATACCCCTTCGATCTTGCGCGACTGCTCTAGCGTCGCGTGAATCAGCTCAGCGCAACGACGTTCACGGCGCTCGAGCTCGCAGGCTCGTGCGCGTTCGCCATCAGCGGCGCGCTCGTCGCCGTGCGCCGGCGCATGGACATTTTCGGCGTTCTCGTCCTCGCGTTCGTCACGGCGGTCGCCGGTGGAACGGCGCGCGACGTGATCCTCGGCGTGACGCCACCCGAGGCGTTTCGCGGATGGCACGTTCTCGCAATCGCCGTTGCCGCAGCGCTCGTCTGCTTTTTCGCTGGACGGCGTTTGGAGCGCGCCCGTATCGCCGTGCAGGTCTTCGATGCTGCAGGTCTCGGGCTGTTTGCGGTTACGGGAACGCAGAAGGCGTTAGAGTCAGGCATCGATCCCGCCATGGCCGTTGTCCTGGGCGTACTGACCGGAATAGGAGGCGGCATCGCGCGCGACGTGCTCGCGTCGCGCGCGCCGATCGTGCTCCATGCGGAGATTTACGCGCTTGCGGCGCTTGCTGCGGCCGTCGTCGTCGCGGGTGCGCACGCGTTCGGATTGGGCGGACCGCTCGTCGCCGTTCCCGCCGTTGCGATCTGCTTTGCGTTGCGCATGACGGCGATCGCGCGAAGGTGGAGTCTTCCTCCGGCGCAGTGGTCACCGCTCGATGCCGAGCGTTCTGGACGCCCACCACTCGGCGATCGAGAACCGTGAGAGCGCGGTCGCAACGATCATGCCGCAGATGCAGACGAGGCTGCCGGCGATTTCGTAGGGAGCAATCGTTGCGCCAAGCAGCGGTATGGAGAGCAGCCCGGCGATGACCGGCACGAGGTAGGAGAAGAGCGAGACGCGCGCGGCTCCGGCTTTCCCGATCGCCCACGTCCACACCGGATACGTCAAGAGAATCGGAAAGAGCACCGCGTACGTGAAGATTGCCCACACTTGCCACGTCAAGTTCGCGTACGGCGTGTGCACGATAGCCCACAGGCCTCCGGGAACGATCATCGCGGCACCGATCCAGAGCGTTATCGTGACGAGACAGAGCGGCGAGTAGCGCGAAAGGAGTCGCGCGGAGAGCACGTTGTAGCCCGCAAAGATGAGCGCTGCCGCGAGCGTGAGCGCATCGCCGAGGCGCACCGTCGCTCGACCGGCGAACGCACCTTCGAACATTGCGACGCCGAGCAGTGCGATTGCCGCACCGACCCAGCGAATGCCGCGGATGCGCTCGACCTTCGCGAGCGCGAGAAGAATCAACGTGAAGACCGGTGCCAGACTCCCGAGAAGCGCCGAGGCAAAGGCTGTCGTATGCGCGAGGCCTAGCATCCAGAAGTACTGATAGACGCCGTAGCCGCACGCTCCGCACGCGACGAGCAACGGGACGTCACGCCGTTCGATCGCGAGCCGCTCACCTGCGACCCGCAAGAGAACGAGCGCGAGCGGAGGCATGACGACGAAGCGCAGCGCCATGAACGCAAGCGGTGAGATCTGCGTGAAGACGAGCTTGACGAGGACCGTGTTGAGCGCCCACGCCGCGACGACGTAGAGCAAAGCGACGACGACGCGGAAGCGCACGGGCAAGGCTTACGAAGGAACGCCCGGCAGACCCTACGCCGCCGGGCGTTCGCGTTAGTGTGCGGTTTTGTTATACTCCGCGGCGTCCCCGGTCGCGATAGATCGTCCCGAGAGGTAACGCCTCTTCGCGCCACGCGCAGTTCACGACGTGCGCCGTTGCGGCGTAGAACGCGAAGAACGCGGCCACGAGCATGAAATAACCCGCGAGGAAGCCGAGCTCCCGGTTCGACCCGAGAAGCTGCACGCCCGCGAGTGAGAGCGCAATCGTCATTGCTGCGGTCATCATTGCATACGACCGATTGATGCGCATTGCGCCGATGGTGAACGCGAGCGAAAGATAGCTCGCGCAGAAGAGGCCTACCGCGAGGACGATCATGTCGCCGGGAAGACGCGGAATCGCTCCAATCGCCTGCCCCCAGATCGCGGCTCCGGCAACGGCGTAGAGCGCTCCATAGGAGCACAGCGTCGTTCCGGCCCACGAGTGGGTGCGTGAAAACGCGTACAGTCCGGCAACGAACTGCGCGACGCCGGAGAAGATGAGCAGCGGCGGTACCACCGCGGCGAGCGCGCCGGGCATCGCTGCCCAGCCGGAGAGTACCCAGGCGACGAGCGTCGTGCCGATCGCGAATCCGAAGAGTCCCATGGCGTTGCTGTCGCCGATGCGGGCCTCGCTCGTCGATTCGAGTTGCTCGACCTGGTTACCGTCCATGACGGCCCGCACCGGGCCGCCTTGCGTCCATTGCTCGAGGGGTGGATGAGTCCAAACGGTTGGTGATTTCATACTATTATCCGTTCCCTGTGGATGAAATCGCTAAGTGGCGCGCGCGTGCTCGGGCGCAGGGCTGGGAGACGGTGCGGTAGACAGCGCTTGCTTCCTGGCGTCGATCGTCATAGCGAAGGGTAACGTACTAGCGATGAACGCTAGCGATTTTCTCTTGCAACGTCTCGTCGACTGGGGCGTGAAGCGCGTCTATGGCTATCCCGGCGACGGCATAAACGGTCTGCTTGCCGCATTCGAAAAAATTGAGGACAAGCTCGAGTTCGTTCAGGTGCGGCACGAGGAGATGGCGGCCTTCATGGCCTGCGCGCACGCGAAGTTCACGGGCGAGATCGGCGTTTGCCTTGCAACGTCCGGCCCCGGCGCGATCCATTTGCTCAACGGCCTCTACGACGCAAAGATGGACCACACGCCGGTCGTCGCGATCGTCGGTCAAGCGGCCACGAGCGCGCTCGGCGGTTCCTACCAGCAGGAGGTCGATCTACAGACGCTGTTTCGAGACGTCAGCGAGTACAACGCGACGATTGCGAGCACGCCGGCGACGCGGCACGTCGTCGACCGAGCCTTCCGCGTCGCGATGGGCTTGCGCGGCGTTGCAACGATCATCTTTCCAAAGGATTTGCAGGAAGAGGCGTACACGGAGCCGCCTCGCGCGCACAACACGCTCCATAGCGGCGTCGGCTACTCGCGTCCGATCGTCGTTCCGCGCGCATCCGATCTGCGAAACGCCGCAAACGTCCTCAATGCGGCGACGAAAGTTGCGATGCTCGTGGGCGCGGGCGCGAAGCATGCCGCAGACGAGGTCGTTGCCATCGCCGAGCGACTGCAGGCGTGCTGCGCCAAAGCGCTGCTCGGCAAAGACGTGCTTCCGGACGATCTTCCGTGGGTGACGGGAACGCTCGGCCTTCTCGGCACACGCCCCAGCTCCGACATCATGAAAGAATGCGACGCGCTCTTCATGATCGGCACGAACTTTCCGTACTCGGAGTTCCTTCCGAAGGACGGGTCCGTTCCAGCCGTGCAGATCGACATCGATCCGCGCTACATCGGACTGCGCTATCCGTCGACGGTGAACCTCGAGGGCGATGCCTACGATACGCTGCACGCGCTGCTTCCGCTTCTGCAGCAGAAGAGCGACGCGTCGTGGCGCGAGCGCATCGCAAAGAACAAAGAAGAGTGGACGAAGATCGAGGCGGATCGCGTGCACGTCTCAGCCGATCCCGTGAATCCGCAACTGCTCTTTTGGTCGCTCAACGAGCACCTTCCGGATCGCGCAATCCTCACCGGTGACGCCGGAACGCCGACGAACTGGATGGCACGGCACATCATGGTGCGACGCGGCATGAAGATATCGCTCTCCGGAAACCTCGCGACGATGGGCTCGGCCGTGCCGTACGCGATCGCCGCGAAGTTCGCGTTTCCGGACCGCTGCGTGATCGCGTTGCCGGGTGATGGCGCAATGCAGATGAACGGTCTCAACGAGCTGCTCACCGTCCGCCGGTATTGGAAGAAGTGGTCCGATCCCCGCCTCATCTTCTTCGTGCTCAACAACTCCGACCTCAACCAGGTGACGTGGGAGGAGCGCATCCTCTCGGGAAGCCCGCGCAACCTCGAGTCGCAGCCGCTACCCGATTTCGCGTACGCCGGCTTCGGCGAGTCACTTGGTTTCATCGGCATCCGCGTGAATCACCCCGAAGACGTCGATCGCGCGTGGGAGCGTGCGCTCCACGCCGACCGTCCCGTCGTGCTCGAGGCGATCGTCGACGGCAACGTCGCAACGCTGCCGCCTCATATCTCGCGTGAGGAGGCGTTCAACTTCCTCAAAGGCGTTCGCAAGGACGTCAATGCGGTCGGTGCGATCACGGAGTCGATCAAACAGTTGGCGGCCGGGGTCCTTCCGCACTCCTGAATGCAGACGATCTCGCCGCGCGTCGCGTGCCCGGTCGAGCGCGTCACCGTGCGTGCCTACCGCATTCCTACGGAGGGGCCCGAGTCGGACGGAACGCTCGAGTGGGACGCAACGACGATGACGTACGTCGAGGTCGCTGCGGCGGGCGAAGTCGGGATCGGATACACGTACGGCGACGCCGCGTGCGCAACGCTCGTACGGAGTACGCTCGCGAGCGTCTTGGAAGGAAAGGACGCGTTGCAGACCGCAGCGCTTCACGGCACGCTCGCCGCGAAAGTGCGCAACGACGGAATAACCGGAATCGCATCGATGGCGATCTCTGCGGTCGACGTGGCGCTGTGGGATTTGAAAGGAAAAATTTTGCGCGCTCCCGTGTGCACGCTCCTCGGCACGGCGCGAGAGCGCGTTCCGCTGTACGGCAGCGGAGGTTTTACGTCGTACGCGCCGGGGCAACTCTTAGAGCACATGACGGCCTGGGTGCACGAGTCCGGGATTCCGCGCGTGAAGATGAAGATTGGGCGCGATCCTGAAGCCGATCCCAAACGCGTCGCGTCCGTGCGCAGAGCGATCGGTCGCGATGCGGAACTCTACGTCGACGCAAACGGTGCGTGCTCGGTGAAGCAGGCGCTCTCGCTGGCGGAGCGTTTCGCGTGCGAAGACGTCTCGTGGTTCGAGGAGCCGGTCTATCATCGGGATCTCGCCGGCAACGCGGCAGTCGCCCGGAGCGCGCCCTCTTCGATGGAGATCAGCAACGGCGAGTACGGCTATGCGCTCGACGAGTTCGCGAGCATGCTCGACGCGGGCGCGGCGGACGTCTTGCAGGCCGACGTCACGCGCTGTGGCGGCATCACGGGGTTCATGGCCGTCGACGCGCTCTGCGACGCGCGCAGCGTTCCTCTCTCGAGTCACTGTGCGCCCGCTGCGACGCTGCACGCGGCCGCGGCAGCGAAACGGTTGCGTCACGTCGAGTACTTTTTCGATCACGTTCGCATCGAGCGCATGTTCTTTGACGGCGCTCCGGAACCCGACGGCGGCGCGGCTGCGTGCGACACGACTCGTCCCGGCATTGGCTTGGAGCTGAAGCGCCAAGACGCCGAGCGCTACGCGCTATGATCACGGTCCTCGAAAAGCCGGCCGAGAGACTCTCGTTCGAACACGAGCTGCGCGCCGCCGTTCGCGGCGACGTGCACTTCGACGCCGGGTACCGCGCGATGTACTCGACCGACGCCGCGAACTACCGGCAGGTGCCGATCTGCGTCATTCTCCCGCAAGACGCCGACGACGCGCAGCGCGCGATGGAGATCTGCTCGCGGCACAACGTTCCGGCGACGCCGCGCGGCGGTGGCACGAGCCTTACCGGTGCAAGCTGCAACGTCGCGGCGATCTTCGACTACAGCAAGCACATGAACCACGTCCTCGAAGTCGACTTCGACCGTAGAATTGCGCGGGTCGAACCGGGCGTCGTGCTCGACGACTTACGCAAGATCGCCGAGGAGCGAGGCTTTACCTTCGGGCCAGCGCCCGCGACGCACAACAGATGCAATATCGGCGGCATGTTCGGCAACAACTCCTGCGGGATGCCGGCGCAGTCCGCCGGACGCATGGAAGAGAACGTGTTGAGCGCCGAGGTGTTGCTTCACGACGGTACGCGTTTGCGCGTGGGCGCAACGACGCCGGAGGAACTCGACGACATCGTGCGCGCGGGCGGATTGCAAGGAGAGATTTACGCAAAGCTGCGCGAGATCGCGAGCCACTACGGCCGTCTCATCCGCGAACGCTTTCCGCAGATTCCTCGCCGCGTCTCGGGCTACAATCTCAATCAGCTGCTTCCGGAGAACGGCTTCAACGTCGCGCGGGCGCTCATCGGCAGCGAAGGGACGCTCGTGCACGTCCTCGAGCTGACGCTTCGGCTCGTCCCCAATCCGGCGCACACGGTGCTCGCAATGCTCGGCTTCGAAGACATCGCGTCGGCCGCGGACCACGTGCCGCTCTGCAACGAGCATTACCCGCACGCGCTCGAGGGAATGGACGAGACGATCTTTCAGAACCTGCATGAAAAAGGAAAGAATCCGCATGAACAGCACGAGATATTCCCGCATGGGCAGGCGTGGCTCATCGTGCAGTTCGGCGGCGAGACCGTCGAAGAGGCAAAGCGTAAGGCAGAGGCGCTCATAGCAGACGCTCGCGCGCACGGGGTGACGAAGGACGCGCGCACGGTCACGGATCAGAAGCGGATGCAGGAAGTATTTTCGATTCGCGAAGCCGCGCTTGGCGTCACCTCGAAAATCCCCAACGAGCCCGACTTCTACCCTGGTTGGGAAGATGCCGCGGTGCCGCCCGAGCACCTCGGATCGTACATTCGCGAGTTCATGAAGAAGATGGACGAGTACGGGTATTACGCTGCGGTCTACGGACACTTCGGCCAAGGATGCGTGCACTGCAGCATCAACTTCGATCTCTTTACGAAGGAGGGCATCGAAAAGTACAGACGCTTCGTCTACGAGATGGCGCACATCGTAACGAAATACGGCGGATCGATCTCCGGCGAGCATGGCGACGGTCAGGCACGCGGGGAACTCTTGCCGGTGATGTACGGCGACGAGCTCGTACAGGCGTTTTGGGCGTTCAAAACCGCGTTTGACCCGAATGACAAGATGAATCCGGGAAAGGTCGTGCGACCGCATCGCCTCGACGAAAATCTCCGATGGGGAACGGAGTACGAACCCTGGGAACCCAAGACGAAGTTTACGTTCACCGAAGATCGCATGAGCTTCGCGTACGCGGCAAACCGCTGCGTTGGCGCGGGAGTCTGCCGCAAGCACGACAAGGGCACGATGTGCCCGAGCTACATGGTTTCGAAGGAGGAGCGTTACTCGACGCGCGGACGCGCGCGGCTGCTCTTCGAAATGCTGCGCGGCAATCCGTTGCGCCACCGGTGGAAGAGCGAGGCCGTCCGCGAGTCGCTCGAGTACTGCTTGGCGTGCAAGGGCTGTAAGCACGAGTGCCCGGTGAACGTCGACATGGCGACGTACAAGGCCGAGTTTCTCTATCATTACTATAAGGGAAGAGCGCGCCCGATCCACATGTGGCTCTTCGGATACATGTTCGTCTGGGCGAGAGTCGCCGCAATGGCACCGCAGATCGCGAACTTCTTCGCGCAAGCGCCGCCCTTCTCGACGCTCGTCAAGCGACTCGCATCCGTAGCGCCGCAGCGGCATCTGCCGCTCTTTGCGGACCATACGTTTCGCCAGTGGTTCGCAAGGCGCACGCCGCAAAACGTAGGCAACGAGCGCGTCATTCTTTGGGCAGACACCTGGAACAACCACTTCCACCCGCAGACCGCGCAAGCGGCGGTCGAAGTGCTCGAGGATGCGGGATATCACGTGCTGCTGCCACCGCACCAAATATGCTGCGGCCGCCCGCTCTACGACTACGGTCTTCTCGACCGCGCGAAGCATCAGCTTCGGGCAATCCTCAACGATCTTCGGCCATTCATTCGCGAAGGAGTCTCGGTCGTCGCGCTCGAGCCGAGCTGTCTCTCGGTTTTCAAAGACGAGATGAAGAATCTGCTCGGGCATGACATCGATGCCATGCGTTTGGCGCAGCAGAGCTTCACGCTCGAGGTCTTCTTGCGCGAGAAGGCGCGGCACTATCGCTTTCCGCACCTCGATCGCACCGCGATCGTCCATGAGCATTGTCATAAGAAGGCCGTGCTCAACCCGGTCGACGAAACGCACGTCTTCGACGAGATGCACGTAGAGCACGAACGAATCGAGAGCGGCTGCTGCGGGATGGCCGGCGCCTTCGGCTTCGAGAAGGAACACTATCAGATGTCGGTCGCTTGCGGCGAACGCGTGCTGCTTCCAACGGTGCGCGCTGCGTCTCCGCAGGCGCTCGTCGTCGCGGACGGGTTCAGCTGCCGGGAGCAGATCTCGCAGTGCACCGATCGGCAGGCACTGCATCCCGCCGAAGTGCTCCGCATGGCGATCGACGACCGCGGATACTCGCGCGACGACGCGCTTCCGGAGTCGCGCTTCGTCGTGGACGTTGCAGCGCGTCGTCGTCGCATCGTGCGCCGCGGCTACGCGATGCTCTGTGCCGCGGCGCTCGCGACGGCCGCCGGCATCGTCGCTGTGCGAACCGCTTGGCGCGGATGATCGCGAAGGTCTCCGGCCCCGGACAAGAGATCTCGCAGTACGAGATTTCCGACCGCGAAATGCCGGTCGGAAGCACGCTGGGCGCGCCTAAGGCAACGCTGATCATCAAGGCGACAGGCGCACTCGAGAAGGTTTTCTCACCGGAGGCGGGCGTCGACATCTTCGGATCGCTCGTCCTTCATCATTGGGAAAAACGTAGCGGCATACCGCTCGTACCGCAGCCAGGGCAGTTTCTCATCAAGCCGTTCGCGCAGGAGCACCTGTTCGAGCTCACCGACCGCGTGACGGTGCACGAACGGATCTTCATGCTGAGCGGCGAGCCGCAAGGAGCGGACAACGACGACGTCGACCCGCCCGCCGCATATTACACGGTCTACTTGAAGAACGACGGCACCGAAACCGTGGAGCTGGCAACGTACGCGTCGATACGCCTTCACGGAGGCTTCGCGCAGCCCGTCTCGACGTCGTACGACGAGAGCCTCAATGCCTTCATCGCTGTCGACTGCGAGAAGTCAAACGTAGCGAGAATAGCCGCCTGCTCCAAGAAGCCGACGTCGTACGAAGTCACCGACGATGCTGCGAAGCCGAGCGCCTTTCACTTCCCCGGCAATCTCTCGAACGAGACGGAGGGACGTACGGAGGCGGCGATCGGAATCTTCCACCTCGAGCACCGGCTTCGCCCGGGCGACAGCGCGGAGTTCTCTTTTACGCTGACGTTTTCGCTCGACGGTGAAGCCGCCGTTCGTAAGACGTTTGCGGTGCTGCAGGATGCATCTGAGGCGCTGGACCGCACCCAACGCCACTACGACGCGACGCTCTCACGCGCTACGCTGATCACGCCTTCACCGGGAGTCAATCGCGGTGCTCTCTGGGCAAAGGCAAACATGCTGCGCTGCGAACAACTCGCCGAACAAGGCTGGTGCTTCGTCAACGAT
>JASHPC010000132.1 GCA_030038335.1 Vulcanimicrobiota bacterium | reverse complement strand
CGCGAATGCCAAGACGCGCATCGGCGTCCTGGTTATGTGCCGTGAACGCTGGGACGAACGACTGCCCAACTCCGCCGATGTTCGTGACGTTGCACTCGGGATCAGTGGGGCTCGCACAATCGTGCGGATACTGATACGAGCGGTAATCGCCTGCGATCATCCACGGGATGTTCCACGTCGTAAACTCGACGGCGCCGCGCACCGCGTACGACGATTTTCCGATGTTGCCGGGGCTGAACTCGTTGTACACCTTTGGCGAGAAGAGGTAGTCTCCCGCGACGTAGATGTCGTTGTAACGCGCCGGCGGTGCGGGCGCGGGCGTCGGCGGCGGCGCCGCGCTAGGCGGCGGCGGTGGCGGTGTCGGCGGCGGCGTCGGCGGAATGTACCGAACGACGACGACGTGCTGGTCTGGTACCCATTGCACGTACGCGCCCATGCCTTCAGATATCACGCGTACGGGAACGAGTACTTGTCCTTGATAGATCATTGGCGGAACGTCGAGCGGCCGAGACTCGCCGTTGATGACGACGACCGGCTTACCGACGGTTACTTGTACTTGCGCGCCAGACTTCGAAACGGTAACCGTCTTCGTCGACGGATCGTAACTTACCGACGCGCCCATTTGCTCGAACATCGAGCGCAGGGGAATGAGAACGGTTCCGTTGCGTACGAGCGCAGCGAGAACGCGTCCCTGCCGAAGGGTGTCGGGCTTGGCGTAGACGTGGTGGTCGTTATAGAGGATAGGAATCGCTCCGGACGGCGGCGAGCCGAAATCCGGTGCGGGTGCCTGATCTTGCGCGACGACAGCTTGCCCAGTGTTGCGCTGTGCGTATGCGCTCGATGGAACGGCAACCGCTGCGAGTCCGAACCACGCTGCAACGAGCGTCGCCAGGACTCCGGTGCCCAATAGTTTCACGAAAGCCTCCTTAGGGGTGGACGGACCGTTCGCTTGGCGTGCGTTATCCGTCATCGGGCGTTATTCCCGCGCAACTTCCACCGGTAAACGCTGAAGTAACCAAATGCCCACCAGCATTTCCAGTCCGGCAAGACCGAAGGCGTACGTAACTGCAAGTTTGCCTGAAACGCCCGTGCTCACGATCACCGACGTCGCCGCCACCGGAGCGAGGACTTGCGGAATCAGGACGGCCAGGTTCCAAACAGCCATTGCACCTGCCGCAGACCTACGAGGAATAACGCGGCAAGCGATTGCCCAGTCTGCTACCAGAAACGTGCCCCACCCGATTCCGCCCAAGGGAAGGGCAAACGCAACAGCCACTGGAGAGCGTCCGAGCACGAAAATCACAAGTGCCGCCATGGCGGCGGCGGCCCCTGTGCATGCGACGGCGCGACGGTCGTAGCGATCGGCCGGTTTCGCCGCGACAGCGGCACCGCATGCGCCCAGAATCGTAAAAAGCAAAACGAGCAGACCGTCGATCTGACGCGCGCGGGAAACGTCTGGCGTGATGAACGCTTCGGTATAGAAGAACATGTAGCCGAGGAGCGTGTAGAAACCAGCGAAGAGCGCGACGCGCGACGCGAAGAGCAGCGCAAACGCGCGCACCGGCACGTGAACGGCGAGGTCCCGCGGCATACGCTCGGGGGAAGTGGAGGCAATCGCGCGCGATGTTAGCGCGCACGTCGTTATCAGCAATGCACCGAGCGCGCCTGCGAGAACGAAGCCATTTCCGCAGAGTGTCGCCAGTACCGCACCGGACGCATTTCCCGCGCTTTGAAATCCTGCCATCCATGCGGAGGCGCGTCCCGCCGTCGTCGAAGCGACGCTCTCGGGAATGACCGCTTGGTAGGGCCCAATCGCAACGTTAATGCCGACCTGTAGCGCTGCGTACGCTACGAGGAGAGCCACCGTCGAGCGTGCGCCGTAGAAGAATGGCAGAGCCACCGCAGCGCTCGCCGCACCGACGATGTAAAACTCGATTCTCTTGCTGCCCCGTCGCCGGAGCGCGTCCGATATCGGACCCGCTACAAGCTGCGTGCACGCCGCCGCAATGGCGCCGATCGTCGCGACGTATCCATAGAACACGAGTGCGTGCGATTCCGAGAGCTGGACGACGCGGGCCTGCAGCGAGATCCCCAGCATCGCTCCCCAGAGCGCTTGGATGCCGAACCAGAAGATCGCAAGCTGCGCGAGGCGCGGGCCGTCAGTCGAACGCGCAGGCGTAACGATACTCGTCAACTCCGTCGGCATCGAACGCCAACTCCGGCGCACAGCGGCGCACCGCCTGCACCGGCATCTCGAGCACGCGCGAGGCTCGCTTTTCCAGGGCGTCAACACCGAGCATTCCAAGGACGAATCGCATCAAGATATCTACACCGGCAAGACGCGCCATCGCCCACGGTCTTTTGCGAGCAGCAAAGAACTGCACGGCACGCTCGCGGACGCGTTCTGCCGCATGCGCCGGCAAGAAAAAGACCCCGCCGTTGACGACGCGCTCGCGACCGATGCGAATTCCAAACGGGGGTGCGCCTGGAAATCTTCGCTCGAAATCGTCCGACTCCGAGAGCGCGATCGCAAGACGTCCCGACGCCCGCGTCACGAAATCCTCGATACCATCGGCCGTTACGTACGGCAGATCGCTCGTCACGTACAGTAATGAATCGTTGCCGGGCCATGCGCAGAGTGCCCGCGCGACGTTCTCGGATCCCGACTCCGCCGCGTCGACGACCTTCTCCACGTCGTCCGAGCACGCCGCGCGCACGTCATCGTTCCCTACGACCGCGATCGACAAGGCGCCCGCACCTCGCGCAGACGCAATCGCGCGCGCGAGCATCGTCTCTCCCCTGACGCGTGCGAGCGCCTTCACGGTCGTTCCCGCGATACGTGCGTACTCTCCGTCGATGAGCCCGCCCGCGGTGACCACAGCCCTCACGAGACGTCAAAGCCGGGGAGCATCGGATCGTTTTTCATTGTTCCGTTTGGTGTCCCCGCGAGCACCTCGCTTGCCTTGTCGCCGTAGCGCTCCTCGAGAAGTGAGGTTAGCATGCACGCGTTTTTTGGAGCCTGCCCACGAGCATGGTTATTGAAGAAAACCATCGTCGTTTCTGCTTGCTCCTCGATGTCGGCAATCCGGTCCGCCCACGGTACGAGCTCGTCCGGTGCGTACTCGTAATCGTAGCGCGTAACGTTCGTTCCTTTCCACCACGTGCGCGCGTTTCGCCCGTGAAAGCGCACGTACCCAACTCGGCTCGTGGCGTCCGCAGACGGGCGCAGTAGCGCATCGTACGCCGGCATGTCGACGTTGCAGTATCCTGCACCCGTTTCCCGCAACAGCTCGAGGCCTCGCGGCGATTGCCACTCGCTTCTGCGAAACTCGACGACGACCGGCACGATGCCAAAGGCCTCGACAACGCGCCGCACGTACAGTTCGTTAGCCGCACAGAGCTCGAAACCGTTCGGAAACTGCGCGAGAACGCACATCAGTTTTCCCGAGGCACGCAATGGTTCCAACGCCTCGACAAGCCGCGACGCGTCATCGTGCACATGCGCCTGCGGGTCCGGCGGATGCGTGACGCTCGCAGGCGCCTTCACGGAGAAGCGAAAGTTCTCTGGCGTTCGCGCGTCCATCGACGCGAACGTGTGCGCGTCGGGAACGGCGTAGTAGCTGGAATCGATTTCGACGGCGGGGAACTGTGACGCGTAGAGCGAGAGCATCTCGCCCTGGCGCGTGCGCAAGGGATAGAAGGAGCCTATCCAGTCGCGATACGCGTAGCCACAGGTTCCAACGTAGATCACTGCCTCCCCATGATGTCGAGCGTCAGGCGCGTCGCGAGAACGTCGACTTGCAGAGGAGTTGCGTTCGCTGCAGAGGAGAGCGCAATTGCGTCCGCATGGATGTTCGCAGGTAGTTCGCCGGCACGGCTGGCGAGCGCTCCGATCTCGGCACGAAAGCTTCTGTCGCTCGCGGGATCTTTCACGACGGCCGCGTTATACGCCGTCTGGGCCGCGAGATACCCAATGTAGAACGCCGCCCTAGCTCCCGCTGGGAACGCCGCCGTT
>JASHPC010000131.1 GCA_030038335.1 Vulcanimicrobiota bacterium | reverse complement strand
CGAGACCGGCCGTGACGATGCGCGGAACGTCGTCGGTTCGCTCGAGAACGAGCGTCAACGGACCAGGCCAGAAGTGGTCGATAAGACGGCGCGCGAGCGGAGGAAGCTCTCGAACGACGCGCGCGAGCATGGCGTCGTCGGCGACGTGAACGATGACTGGATCGAACGACGGGCGTCTCTTGGCGTCAAAGATTCGCGCGACGGCGAGTGCGTCGAACGCGATCGCGCCCAACCCATAGACGGTTTCCGTGGGAAACGCCACGAGACGACCCTCGCGCAGGAGCGCTGCAGCCTGCCGGATCCCCTCCTCGGTCGCGACCGTCGGCACCATGCAAGCAAGAGTATGATTTGCTGCGGCGTATGCCCTAGCATGATCGTCGCCACAACGGAAAACGTCGCGGGATACCGCGTCAAGCAAACCCTCGGGCAGGTCTTCGGGGTCGTGGTCAGGAGCCGCGGGCTCGGCGGAAACATCGTCGCCAGCCTTCGCTCGATCGTCGGCGGAGAGATCGTCGAATACACGCAGATGCTCGAGGACGCCCGTCGCCACGCGACCGATCGGATGGTCGCAAATGCTCAGGCTATGGGAGCCGACGGAGTAATCATGATGCGTTTCGATTCCTCCGAACTCGGTCAGACGATGAGCGAGATCGTCGCGTACGGAACGGCAGTAAAACTGGAGCAAGCGTAGTTGCTGCTTCGCGCAATCGTCGCACTCTTCGGGTTGTGCCTCATTGCCGGCGGCATCGTCATGCTGCTCGCCGCCGGTGCAGGAGGCGCGTCGGTCGTTCCGATGTTCATGGGCGCACTCATCGTCATCGGAACGATATTCGAAGCACGGCGCTACCGCGCAAAGTCAAGCGCACCGGCGAGCGCATGGCAACAGACTGGCGAACGCTTCGTCGATCCAACAAGCGGAAAGCTCCTCGAGGTTCGGTACAACCCGGAAACGGGCGAGCGAGAGTATGTAGACGCGTCCTAGTCTGACGTGGGAACAAGAGGCGCATGCGGCGCGCAGCCGTGCCTCTGCTCATCGTCGTCATCGTCGTCGCGCTCGTGGCCGTCTTTCGTCATGCCATTGCATCGGCCATCATCTCCGAAGCAGCCGGCCTCGCAACGGGCATGCGCGTCTCGTTCGCGTCGATGCGTTTGGGAATCCACGACGCGGAGTTCTCCGGCGTACGTGTCAGATCGCGCGGCGGCGAACCCGTCGCGACCATCGGGCGTCTCGACCTTTCCTATAATCTACGCGATCTTCTCCCGGGCGGAACGCGGCGCTACGGGCTCGAGAGCATCGTCGTCGAGCGCCCGCATCTCACGCTCATTCGGCATCCCGACGGAACCTTCAACGTTCCGATCCCGAAGACGTCTCCCGGGGGTAGCGGCGGAACGCCGTTCGTGTTCGTCGCGTCGATGCGCGACGGAGGCGCCGAGTTCGTCGACGAGCGCGTGGGCGCGCCACCCGGACGCGTCGCCATCGGCGAGGCAAATGCTCGCCTGAACGTCGACACCGCAGGCCGGACGACTTACGCTCTGTCGGCTTCGTATCTCGATCGCGGCCACGCGTACGCAATGCACGGCGAGGGTGAGCTCGACGCCTCGCCTCAGTTTACGATGCAACACTTCTGGGCACGGCGCGTTCCCATCGCCGATCTCCTCAACGCGGTCGTCGGAAGCTCCGCGTTGACCGTGACGAGCGGTGAGATCGATGGATTCGACGCGCGCGTTCTCGGCTTCGCACCGCCGGGCAAGACGATGGACGTGCACATCGTCGGAGGCGCAAGCCTTCGCGGCGGAGCTGCGACGGCCGCCGCGCTCACGAAGCCCGTCGTGAATCTCCACGGCGACTTCGATATCACCGACGGCGCGATCGCGACGCGAGACGTCTCCGGAAGCGCCGGCGGCATTGTCGCGCATCTTTCCGGCGGTGTCTACGATTTGCACCATCCACAGGCGCGCCTCTCTCTTACGACGACGACAAGCCTCGCCGACTTCCGGCGGCTCGTGCGTGCGACGTCGTCGCTTCCGAGCGTGACCGGTCCAGTGACCGTGCGCGCGATCGTCGAAGGCCCTGCGCTACAACCAGTTGCCTTCGTCGACGTGCGTTCTCCCGAGATACTCTATAACGGCGTCGCACTCGAAGAGACTCAGGCAATCGTTGCCGCATCGTTGCAGCGCATCGACGTACTCGACGCACGGACGCGGTACGGGAACATGCAACTTCGTGCGACCGGTACGATTGCGTTGCAGAAGCCGTCGAACGCCTTGCGTCTTATCTTTAGCGGATCTGCCCCATCGAGTAGTCTGCCCTTCGTCGCGTCCTTCGTTCCGGGCATGACGCTTCGCTCGACCGCGCTCGCAACGGCGCAGAACCTGCGTCGCGTGCAGCTTGCAGGGTACATTCGCGGCGAGACCGCGATGCAGGTCGCATCTGCCGTCTTTCACGTCTCTTCCAACGGCGTTGGAACCGTCGGCCCGATTCTCGTCGGCAACGCTGCGCATCAGCTCTACGCGCGCATTGACGTCGACCATCCACACGGCCGCATCGCAGTTCTCGCTTCGCTGCACCGGTTCGCAATCGCCCCGGCGCCCCGTGTTCCTCTCGGCAACTTTCGCATTCCGTCGATTCCATCTGTCGCTGGAAGCATCGACGGCGTCGCGCTTGCAGCAGAGGCACACGACTCGGTAAGCGCACTCGTCCACGGCGGACGTTTCTCGTCGCCGAGCGGTGCTGCGTGGGTGACGAATCTCGACGCGATCGTCGGTATGCGTGGGGACGACGTCGACGTTTATTCAGCGAGCGCGAAGCTCGCCGGAGGAGAGGCACGCGCTGCAGGAACGACCGCCGG
>JASHPC010000130.1 GCA_030038335.1 Vulcanimicrobiota bacterium | reverse complement strand
TCATCGTCGGGCGATTTTGGGTGACGAACTCGCTCAACGGCTTGGCGGTTGGATTTCTCGGCCCGATGCTCGTGCTCTGGTTTCACCTGCGCTACGGCGCGACGAGCCATCAGATCGGTGCCGTCTACTTGATGATCGCCGTCACGTCGGCGGTCTCGTACCTCTTCGTGGGAAGTGCGGTTCGCCGCTTCGGCGGTGCCGTGAAGACGATCGTCGTGCTGCGTGTCTTTGCATGCGTGCTCCTCGCGATCATGCCTTTCATGCCGACGCTTTGGCTCGCGGGACTCGTCTATCTCGTGCGCATGACGTTCAACAGCATCACGATGCCGGTGCGGCAGTCCTACGTCATGGGAATCGTACCGCCGGCGGAACGCTCGCGCGTGGCAAGCCTCTCGAACCTGCCGTCGCAGTTCTTTTCGATGGCCGGCCCGAGCATCGCGGGCGTGCTGCTCACGCAGACGTGGATTGGAACGATGCTCGAAGCGGCTGCCGCGCTGCAAATGCTCAACGCGTCCGCCTATTGGCGACTCTTCGGACCCGTGCTGCCCCCTGAAGAGAGCTGACTTACAGAATCTTCACGCAACGCAAACGTTCGCGATTGGAATCGCGCGCGCTATTCGGGTACGCTTGTCACATGCGCAAACGCCTTGCTGCGGCTGTGGCGTTCGCACTCGTTATAGCAGGGTGCAACGACAACTATCTTCCGCAAACGTCATCTGACGTTTCCTCGCCAGCCTCTTCCGGAATATCGTCCGGCGTCTACTCCGGCGCGATCAACGCCGAGACGCTCGCCGGGTTCATCACGCAAGCGTCTCTGGATAATCACGTTCCGGCAGCGCTGGTCTACGCGGTGCTGCGCATCGAGTCGGGCGGCAACCCTAACGCGGTTTCCAAGCACGGGGCGGTGGGACTCATGCAGCTCATGCCGGCGACGGTGGCGGGCTGCGGCTTGAGCGACGCGTTCGATCCGCGCGGCAACATCGAGTGCGGCGCGTCGTATTTATCGCGGATGCTCGCGCGCTTCAGCGGAAACGTGACGCTCGCCATCGCGGCGTACAATGCCGGTCCAGGCGCCGTGACGCGGTACGGAGGCGTACCGCCGCAATCAAAGAGCTACGTCGAGCGCGTCTTAACGATCTATCGCGGCGGCAGCACGGGATGGTGATCGGGATACGGCGGCGGCGCGTAGTGCGGGAGCGGATGCTCTCGCAGCATACGTAGCGCGACTTCGACCGCAGCCTCGAGCTGCGGGTCGTGCCCCTCTCGCACGAGTCGAGGATCTTGCACGACCTCTACGTTCGGCGAGACGCCGTGGCCCTCGACTTCCCACTGACCGTTGAGACCACCGATTGCGATGCGCGGCGCCATGACGGCTCCGCCGTCCATCAGCGGCGGGTAGCCGCCGATGCCGACGAGGCCTCCCCACGTGCGAACGCCGACGAGCGGCCCGAGCCCGGCCTTCTTAAAGAGCCACGGCATCGCGTCGCCGCCCGACCCTGCATACTCGTTGATGACCATGACCTTCGGACCGTTGATCGCGAGCGGCGGATCGAGATAGGTTGCACCATCGCGCCCCTCGAGGATCGCATGCGCGTGACGGCTCAAGAGATCGATGACGTAATCGGCGATCTGTCCGCCGTGGTTGTACCGTTCGTCGAGAATGACGCCTTCACGATTCACCTGTGCGAAGAAATAGCGATTGAAGTTCGTGTAGCCGCCGAACGCGGTGTCGGGCATATAGACGTACGCGAGCCTGCCGCCGCTCAAGCGGTCGACGAGTCTGCGATTCGCATCGATCCACGCGAGCTTTCGAAGGTTCGCTTCGCTCGCCAGCGGCACGACGGTAACGTCGCGCGCGTCGCTTCCGTCGGGGCTCGGACCGACGCGAATCGTCGTCTGCTTGCCCGCGGTCTCTTCGAAGAAGGCGTAGACCTCTCTATCGGTCGTCACCGGTCGGCCGTTGACGGCGAAGAGGTACTCGCCAGCGTGCACGTTGACGCCCGGTTGCGTCAGCGGCGCGTGAAGATCCGGGTTCCAGTTCTCGCCGCTGTAGATCTTCGTAAAGCGCCAATGGCCGTTCTCGATCGCGTAATCCGCACCGAGAAGCCCGACGTTCACGCGTCGCGGCAAAGGTGAATCCGGGCCCGGTTCGACCCACAGATGCCCGACCTCGAGATATCCGATCATCTCTCGCGTAAGGTAGGTGAAATCTTCACGCGACGCGA
Organism: Vulcanimicrobiota bacterium; assembly: GCA_030038335.1. GTDB lineage: Bacteria > Vulcanimicrobiota > Vulcanimicrobiia > Vulcanimicrobiales > Vulcanimicrobiaceae > Tyrphobacter. Next base: position 1,525 of record JASHPC010000130.1, on the reverse strand, counting down.
GTCCTGGCAAGAAGACTGCAAAACGCCGTTCGGCCGCCGCGATGTTCAATCCGTGATAATGCGGATCGTAGAAGAAGTCGCGCTCGATGCGCCAGGTCTCGTGATACATCTGCGCCCACTCTTGGCGAGGGTCGACGTACGCTTCCATCTCTCCGATCGGCAGCGTTCCTTCGCCAGCCTTTGGCGGCATCATCGTTGAGACGATCGCGAGCGTCGGCGCGCCTCCACGAATGCCTGCGGTCAAGATCTTCTTGCCGTTAGCGGAGACCCAGAAACCGGTGATGTCTGCCGCCCACGGCACAAGCTGCTGCGCCTGCACCTCGAAGCGTAAGAGCGTCATGCTTTGGAAGTCATCGCCGACTGCGACGACTGGCGCTTGGGAGAGGAAGATCGTTCCCGTCTCTCCGGCCTTCACCGATGCGTAGTTTGCGGCTGGTATCGGAAGCGACACGATACGCTGTCCGATTTCGTCGAAGTCGATCGTACGGCTCGCGTGGGCCGCGGACGCACGAACGGGATCGGCAGCGGGGGCTTCCGGTTCGTCGCTCGATACGCTTTCGTCATCGCTCTGAGGCGCAGCCGGCGACGACGTCGTCGATTGGAGCACGGCGGCATAGACGCTGCTCGTCACCGGACGCTCGTCCGATTCCATGTCGAGGCCGTACGACGTGAGCCCGGTATCCGTGCTGGAAAGGAAGTAGAGATATTTTCCGCTGCGATCGAACGTCGGACTCGTCGAATCACTCATTCCATCCGTAATCTGATGATTCGTGCGGTCGACGGTATCGTAGACGACGATCGCGTGCAAGAACGTGGGAAGCTGCAGCGAGTACGCGAGATAACGGCTATCGGGAGACCATGCGCCGTCGAGCGGTATGGGCGAGAAGTTCTCGTAGGGCTGCTCGCCGATCTTTATCGGGTGAGGATCCGACGAGCTTAGATCGATGTAATAGATGCCGAGATGCTTGTCGGCATACGCAATCTTCTTGCTATCCGGCGACCACAGCGGCGAGTAGTAGAACGACGGGTGCGGCTCGAGCTGGTAGACACGTTCTGGATGGAGGCCGAACTGATCGCGCAGGCGCAGCGAGTACTCACCGCCAGCGTCGGAAAAATACGCGATCCACTTTCCGTCGGGAGACCATGCCGGATCTCGTTCTTCGATCCCGGGTGTCTGCGTGATGTCGCGGATATTGCCGTGCACCGCCGGAATGGTGAAGATGTCGCCGTGTGCTTCGACGACGGCGCGCACGCCCGTTGGAGAAATATTCGCGTTTTGGATCTGCATGCCGACGGCTTCCCAGTGCGGACGCAGCTGCGGCATGTCGGCGTGGATGGAGATCGGAACCTCGCGATCGGCGTGCGAGGCCGGATCGTAGACGTGAATGGAGTCGAACTGCGAATAGACGATTGCGCCGTCGTTCGACGAAGCCGAGACGATGTCGAAGCCATGGTCGTTGTTGACGAGACGCTGGACGGCGCGCGTCCTGGGGTCGTACGAGAAGAGCGTGTATGCCCCGTCGCG
>JASHPC010000129.1 GCA_030038335.1 Vulcanimicrobiota bacterium | reverse complement strand
CCCGATAACGCTCACCGTGCAACCGACGCTGCCGAAACTCGCAACCGTGGTCGTGCGCACGGACACGCGCGACTGGCACGTGCCGCGCGTTGTCGCAGGCGCCGTGGGTCCGCATCTCGTGCAAGTAGGGTGGTTTCCGTATTCGCCTTCACCGGTGGCCATCGCGCGCGTTGATGCGCAAGGCGTACGCGTCACGCTCGCGCACGTTCCCGGCGGCTCGACGTATCGCGATTTCACGGCCGTTCCCGGTAGCGTCTACCGGTATGCCGTAACGCGAGCCGGCGTCACGACGCTCACGAACGTCGTGAACGTGCCGGCGCCTCTGCCGGCAACTTCGGTCAACAACGCGGCCGGCAGCGCAATGTGGCTCTACTACACGACGGACCCGATCGACGACATCTACTATGCGAAGCTCGATCCCGCTGCGATCGTGCGCCAAGCGGTCGCCGCGCATCTGCACTACGTCGAGCTGCGCGCCGCGTACGGCGCCTTCTTCGAGATCACGCCGCAAGCGAAACCCATCGTCGACGCGATCGTGGACGGTCTGGAAGCACACGGCATCGGCGTCATCGGCTGGGCCGTTCCGCGACAGGTGCGCTACGACGACCTGCGCGCTGCGGTGGAGATCGCGCAGTATCGCACGGCGGGCGGCAATCGTTTCACCGGTCTCGCAATCGACGCCGAGCGTGGCGACGAGTTCATGGGAAACGGACCCCAGGCGATCGCAGCGCTTGGCGAATACCTCGCGCTTTTGCGCGCGGCCGTCGGCCCACGGTATCTCATCGTTGCGACGGTCGAAGATCCGTACTTCGAACATCTCGACACGAGCAAGTATCCATACCGCGCGATCGCGCGGTACGCCGACGTTCTGCAGCCAATGGCGTATTGGAGAATGATGCGCAGGAAGCCACCCGCGAATCCGGCGCAGGTCGCGACCGAGATGCGCGCCTCGTACGAGACGCTTCTCAACATGGCCGGGCGCCGTATCCCGGTCTCGATGGGCGGACAGACGAGCGCGCTCACGGCCACAGGCTACCCGCCACCGGCGGAGATTACGGCGAGCATGCAGAGCAGCAAGGACGCCGGCGCAATCGGCGAGGCGTTCTTCGCTTGGAACGACACCCTTGCGCAACAGTGGGCTGCCATCGGACGGTTCAATTGGCGTTAGAGGCGATCGCGAATGCAGCTTGGATTTTTCGGCGGCGGGGTTCGCCGGCTCGTCGACGACGAGTCGGGATGCATCACGTACCAACCGCATTTCTTGACCGAGCGGGAAGAGCGGCGCGCGTTCGAGGCGTTGCGCGCGAGCGTCGTCTGGCATCGCGAGCGCCGCTGGATGTACGACCGCGAGGTTGACGTGCCACGCCTGACCGCGCACTATCGCTTCGGTTCGGCGATGCCGGATCCACTCCCCGAACTCTTCACGCGTGTGCGCGAAACTGCGGGTGCTCCGTTCAACAGCGTTGGATTGAATCTCTACCGCGACGAGCGCGACAGCGTCGCGCCGCACAACGATCACCTCAATGAGATCGAACAGCGGCAGCCGATCGCGCTCGTATCGCTTGGTGAGACGCGACTGATGACGATTCGCAGCAAGGCACGGCCTCGCCGGTCGGTCGACGTCGACCTCGAGCCGGGAAGCTTACTGATCATGAGTTACGAGACGCAGCGCACGTACGATCACGGGATTCCTAAGCAGCGCAAGAGAGCTGGCCCGCGCATGAGCGTCGTCTTCCGCGTTCGTCCCGAGCCGTGACGTGCTTCGTGCGGCAGAAGGATGCGTTCCGGGCGTGGATTCGCGCCGACGGAAGCGGCGACTTTCCGGTGGCAGCGGGTCGCTATCACTTGTACGTCTCGCTCGCGTGCCCGTGGGCGCATCGCACGATCGTCGTGCGCAGGCTCAAAGGACTCGAGACGGCGATCGGCATGACAGTCGCCGATCCAATCCGCGACGACGAGCACGGGTGGGCGTTTCGCGACGTTCCCGGTGCGACGCGCGACCCGATCAACGGTTTTGCGTACCTCCGCGAGGCCTATCTCGCAACCGATCCGAGCTATGCGGACCGCGTGACCGTTCCCGTCCTCTGGGACACGGAGACGAAGCGCATCGTCAGCAACTCCGACGACGATATCATGAGAATGTTCGAGTGCGAGTTCGATGCCGTCGCCGGCCGTCCGAAGCTCGATTTGTATCCGGCGGGCTTTCGCGACGAGATCGACGCGCTCAACGAGCGCCTCTACGAAAGCGTCAACGACGGCGTCTACAAAGCCGGCTTCGCGACGAGCCAAGAGGCCTACGAACGCGCCGCGCACGCTGTCTTCACGACGCTCGACGAGCTAGAAGAGCGCCTTGCTCGGCGCCGGTATCTCTTCGGCACGTCCACGGTCGAGACGGACTGGCGCCTCTTCGTGACGCTCGTACGCTTCGACGCCGTCTACTTCGGGCATTTCAAATGCAATCTCCGGCGCATCATCGACTACCCAAATCTCTACGGGTACCTTCGCGACCTCTATCAGATCGACGGCATCGCGCAGACCGTCAGCTTCGATCACATCAAGCGGCACTACTATATGACGCACGAGAGCATCAATCCGACGCGGATCGTGCCGATCGGGCCACTTCAAGACCTCTTCACGCCGCACGGAAGAGAAAAGCTCCGCTAGCGCCGAAGCGGTTTTCATGGAGACGGCGCGCCGCGTTATCGGCGTTACGCTGCTCATCCTGCTAGCGCTGCTGCTGCAAGCGCCAGACCTCGTGCGTCCATTCGGCAGTCCCGTGGCGCACTGGGGAATATCGATCTCTTCTGCCAGCGTCGTGACGGACGTCGAGCGGAATGCGTCGCGCGGCGGCGTTCGCGTCGGCGATATCGTTGACTGGCAGCGAGAAGACGTAACGAGCCGGCTCCTACCGGATCTATCGTCAACCACGAGCGTTCCCGTAACGCTTCACGTACTGCGCGACGGACGTCGCGTTACGGCGCGCTTCTTGCCGGTAGAAGACGACGACGTCGCAATGGTTTGGTTGCGCGTGGCCGTGCAGTGGCTTTGTCTCACGCTTGCGGCGATTGTCTTACTGCGCCGGCCGAGCCGCGCAACGTGGGCGTTCTTCATCCTCATGCTCTTCGGGTGCGGTCCCGAGTACGAGATTCAGGCGCACGGGCCCATCTGGTGGCGCGTCATCGCGCTCTACGTCGTAAAGTTGAGTTTCTTGAGTTCGGTCTATGCAGTGGCGTTATTTCCGCTCTATCTCTTGCACGAGGGTCCGTTGCCGAGATGGCGGCGCGCCGTAGCCGGCGCGTTCTTTGCGCTCTTTGCGATCGAGGTTGCGCTCTATTGGATCTCGCCGACCATCTTGCTTGCCGGCGCGACGGCGTTCATAACGAGTTTCGGACCGACGATGAGCGCGCTCTCCCTAGCCGGAGCGGTTCTGGCGCTGCTTCCACTCGTGGCGGCGCCGCTGATCTTGGTCGCAACGTACTTCGAGAGCCCGCTCTCTCTGCAGCAGCGTCTGCGATGGATCATCGCCGGATTTGCTGTCGCTGCGGTGCTCTATACGGGATCCGCACTCGAGACGTGGGGCGTCTACGCCTTGCCGTACGCGGTCTACTCGTCGATGTTGGGGGCGGCCTACTTGGCGATGGTCGTTCCGGTTGCGTACGCTATTCTCAAGCATCACGTCATCGACATCAACGTTGCAATCAGCCGCGCGACGGTCTATACGATTCTTTCGATTGGAATCATCGGCGCCTTCGCGCTCGTCGACCTATTCTTCACCCGCGCGCTCGCGCGGCAGAGCGCGGGAGCGATCGTAGACATCGCGCTTGCGCTGATCCTCGGTTTCTCGTTCACGTCGCTGCATCGAAGAGTCGACGCCTTCGTCGACCGCATACTCTTTCGCTCCAGGCACGTCGCGGAGGAGCACATTCGCGCCTTAACTGCCGCGATGCCGT
>JASHPC010000014.1 GCA_030038335.1 Vulcanimicrobiota bacterium | reverse complement strand
ATTGTGCGCGACGATGTGGCGGTGGTATCATCGCGACATGCGGCTGATGACGTACGAAGATCTGGAGCGCTTGCCAGAGGATCGCAAGCGTCGTGAGATCATCGCCGGGGTGCTTTACGTGTCGCCATCTCCGAGCGTGAATCATGCACGCGTTGTCGACGAGATTGGACGCGCGTTCGGCGACCACGCCCGCCTTCACGGTGGGGAGGCTTTTGCAAGCATTCTCGATACGCGTCTTGGCGAGCACGACGTCGTCGAACCCGATGTGATCTATATCGCGGCGGATCGGCTCGGCATCGAGGATGAGCGCTATCTCGTAGGAGCGCCGACCGTGGTTGTCGAGGTGCTTTCACCGTCGAATCGCGGGTACGACCGCGTGAAGAAACGCCGACTTTACGCTCGCTCTGGGGTGCCGGAGTATTGGATCGTCGACATCGAGGCGCGAAGCGTCGAACGTTTGACGCAACCTAGCGGCGACGACTATGCCGCGGGCAAAACGTTCGGCGGTACCGACGTGGTGCCGTCAGTCGCCGCTTTAGGGCTCAGCGTCGATCTGCGAAGCGTTTTCGCGCGACTGCGCTAGGGTGCTCCTTCCAAGGAGCGAATCGCGCGACGTATAAGGTTTGAGCATCAGCCCGGTTAAGGAGGGCCTGGTGCCCGGTCGCTCAACCAACGATTTCACCATTCGCGTCGCTACCGTCAACGGTTCGGGAAGCCAATCGTCCAATCTGACGCTCAGCAACGCGATCTTTCGCCTGGGCGTTCCCGTCGCTCCCAAAAACGTCTTTCCGTCGAACATCGAGGGCCTGCCGACATGGTTCGACGTGCGGATTACGTCCAAGGGGTACAAGTGCCGGACTCGGGACGTCGACGTGCTCGTCGCGTTGAACCAAGTTACGTGGCGCGACGACGTTGCGGGCGTCAAGCCGGGCGGAGCGATCGTTCACGAAAGCACGTATCCGGTGAGCGGTGAGACGCAGCGCGACGACGTTACGTACTATCCCGTGCCGTTCAGCGAGCTGGGAAAGAAGCATTTCGAAAACGGCGATCTGCGCAAGTACCTCGTAAACATGCTTTACGTCGGCGTGCTCGGCGAACTCATCGGCATCGACGAAGCGACGATCGAAGCCGCGATCAAAACGCAGTTCCGCACGAAGCCCGCAGCGGTGGAGGCGAACATGAGCGCGGTACGGCTCGGCATCGCGTATGCGCGGGAACACTTCCCGAAGCAAGACGAGTTTCGTCTGCAGCGCATGACAGGCAAGACCGACGGGACGCTCTTCATGGACGGAAATCGCGCCGCCGCGCTCGGATGCGTCATGGGCGGCTGCACGGTCGCGGCATGGTATCCGATCACTCCGTCGTCCTCGCTTTGCGAATCGTTCATCGCGCTGGCAGAGAAGTATCGCACGGATCCGAAGACGGGCGAAAAGCGCGTCGTGATCGTGCAAGCGGAAGACGAGCTGGCCGCGGCCGGGGTCGTCTTCGGCGCGGGATGGGCCGGCGCGCGCGCGATGACCTCGACGTCTGGTCCCGGCATCTCCCTGATGGCGGAGTACGCGGGCTTCGGATACTACGCGGAGATTCCGGGCGTCATCTTCGACGTGCAACGCGCGGGGCCGTCCACGGGATTGCCGACGCGCACGATGCAGGGCGACGTCGCATTCGCCTATACGCTCTCGCACGGCGACACGAAGCACGTCGTGCTCTTGCCGGCAACCGTCGAAGAGGCGTACTCCTTTGCAATGGATGCGTTCGATCTCGCGGAGCGATTCCAGACGCCGATCTTCGTGTTGAGCGATCTGGACCTCGGCATGAACTCGTGGATGACGCCGCCTCTGCCGTATCCGGAGAAACCGTTCGACCGAGGAAAGGTCTTGAGCGCGGACGACCTTTCGAAGTTCGATTCGTGGGGACGGTACCGCGACGTCGACGGTGACGGCATTCCCTATCGCACGATTCCGGGAACCAATCACGGCAATGCGGGCTTCTTTACTCGAGGTACGGGCCACGACGAGTACTCGCGTTACTCCGAAGATCCCCAGACGTGGAAAGGCGGGCTCGATCGCCTCGTGCGTAAGCACGACGCGGCACGCGCGCGCGTTCCGCAACCGGTTTCCGACGAGAATGGGAATGCGGTAGGGCTCATCGCGTATGGAACGACGCACCATGCGATCGCGGAGGCACGCGACATTCTGCGCGACGACGGTATCAACGTCGATTACCTTCGCGTGCGCGCGCTGCCACTGGCTGCCGACGTGGCCGCTTTCGTCGAGCGCCACGAGCGCGTCTACGTCGTCGAGCAGAATCGCGATGGACAGCTCTACGGTATCATGCGCACGGAGTTACCTGCCCACCTCGTCGAGCGAGTCTTCTCCATCCGTCACTACAACGGCGTTCCGATCGACGCGTATGCGGTCGTCGATCCGCTTCTGTCAGCGCTCAGGATGGCAAGCGTATCATGAGCGCGACGCACGTCAACATCATCGGCCTGCCACGCGACGTCTACAAAGGACTGCCGACGACGCTCTGCGCGGGCTGCGGCCATAACTCGATCACGAATCACCTCATCAAAGCGCTCTACGAGTTCGGCGTCGAGCCGCATCGCCTCGCGAAGATGAGCGGTATCGGTTGTTCCTCTAAGACGCCGGCGTACTTCGTCGAACAGGCGCACGGCTACAACGGACTGCACGGACGCATGCCCTCTGCGGCGACCGGCGCGAAGCTCGCCAACCGCGAGCTCCTCGTGCTCGGCATCAGCGGCGACGGCGACACCGCCTCCATCGGGCTCGGTCAGTTCTGCCACATGATTCGGCGCAATCTCGACTGTGCGTATCTCATCGAGAACAACGGCTGCTACGGCTTGACCAAAGGCCAGTTCTCCGCGACTGCAGACGTCGGATCGAAACAAAAGAACGGAAAGGTCAACGACTACTCGGCAATCGACCTGTGCGGACTCGCGATCGAGCTCGGCGCGACGTTCGTCGCGCGCTCATTTTCCGGCGACGGGAAGCAGCTCGTGCCGCTCTTGGAGGCTGCATTCGCGCATCGCGGTGCCGCGATCCTAGATATCGTGAGCCCGTGTGTGACGTTCAACGATCACGTTGGCTCGACGAAGAGTTACGCCTACGTGAAAGAGCACGAGATCGCGCTCCACGCTCCCGACTTTATCATCGCGAGCAAGGAGATCACTGCCGACTACGAGCCTGGCACCGTGAAGGACATCGTCTTCGACGACGGATCGCACGTGTTGCTGAGGAAGCTCGACCGCGAGTACGACCCGAACGATCGCCTGGGCGCGCTCAACGTGATCCACGAGACGCGCGACCGCGGCGAGCTCGTAACGGGACTGCTCTTCATCGACACGACGGCCGACGACCTATGCGCGCGCGAGCGCATGACGAAGACACCGCTCGTGCGGTTGCGCGAAGAGGATCTCCGAATTAGTCGGGAAGATTGGTCGGCGCTGACGGCGCCGCAAGCGTAAGCCCTTCTCGTCGCCGGAGCGCGACGAATCCAAAATAGACGGGAACGCCGACGAGCAGAACGCAGGCCGTCACGAGTGCGTTCTCGCGCGACGAAACGTAGGTCGTCACGACTGTCGCTGCGGAGACGAGCGCGAAGAGCGCGGTCGGTACAGGGTGAAGCGGAACGCGGTAGCCGGCGCGTGGGGCTCCGGCGGCGCGGTCGCGAGCGCGAAAGATGAAGAGCGCGATCGCCGCAAGCGTGAAGAACAGATAGTCGATTCCGATCACAAATCCTAGAATCTGCGCGTACGCCTTCCAAAACGTGATCGCGATCGCGAATGCGCCTTGGAGAACGATCGCGACGACCGGAACGTGCGTCTTCGGATGCAGCCAGGCGATTTGGCGGAAGAACACGCCGTCTTCGGCCATGGCGTGGTAGACGCGAGGCGAAACGAGTATCTGATTGCTTAGAAAACCGAGCGTCGAAAGCGCGATGATCGCCGCAATGAGTTGTGCGCCGCGCGCTCCCATGAACGCACGCAGGACGTCAGAGGCGGGTGAGGTCGTCTGCATGAGGCCCACCGGTCCGAGCACGCGAAGGCAGACGACGTTGACGAGCACGTACAGAGCGACGACGGCGCAAACTCCCCACAGCATGCCGCGCGGCAGCGTACGTGCGGGATCCTTCAGTTCCCCCGTCATGAAGCTCGACGTCTGCCAGCCGCTGTACGCAAAGAGCACGGCGATCATTGCAACGGCCATTGCGGCAAACGGAGGAGCGCTCGAAACCGCAGCAACGTGTGCGCTCGTTGCCGGATGCGCGAGAAATCCTACCACGACGAGCCAGACGATTGCGGCGATCTTCAAAACCATGAACGCATTTTGCAGCGAGCTGCCTTCCCGAACGCCTAGGCAGTTCGTAATCGTGAAAATCGCGAGAACGGCGAACGCGAGAAGCGTCGGATCGATGCTCATGCCGGTCAGCGGCTGAAAGTATCCCGCGAACGTCAACGCCGCTGCGGCCATGCCTCCACTCTGGGAGACGAGCAGAAGCGTCCAGCCGTACATGAACGCGACGATGGGGTGGTACGCATCGCGCATGTACGCGTAGAGGCCGCCGTCGCGCGGACGACGCGCTGCAAGCTCTGCAAAGACGAAAGCGCCCAGCAGCGCGACGACTCCGCCGGCGATCCAGACCGCGAGCATCGCCCGTCCGGCGTGCACGCTTTGCGCGACGACCGAGGGATTACGAAAGATACCCGAGCCAATGATGCCGCCCATGACGATGAGCGCAGCATCGCGCGTTCCCAGTCGGCGCAGGAGCCTTACCGGCATCGCCAAATGTCCCCGCATGTTCGTATTTTCACTGCTCCTCGCAGCGTTGCTCGTTCCGTCGACGGTCGCTCAGGCGGCGCCACAAGTATCGACGCTTCCGCCGGTGGTCGTGCCCGCTAGCGTATATCCCGAGCTCTTGAACAATGGACCGTGCTTGGATTCAGTGCGTTCCGTTCCGCACGTCCTGCAAGAGCCCGTCGTACGGCAGATGCAGATCGTCCGGATCGATCGCCTCGTCTCGACGAATACGATGACGCTCGATAACACGATCGGCTTCCTGTACACGACGGAAGACGGAACCACCTGGCTCGGACAGCGTATGCCGGACTACATGTCGGCCGCGAACGCGCGGCAGATCAACCACGTGCTTGCCGCGACGCGCGTCTCTCCGATCGAGCCGCAAGCCTTCCCTGCCCAGATGCGCTACGGCGTTCCGGTTCGGGCCGAACAGTTCTTCCGCGTCCAAATTCCCGAGCGAGCCTTGGAGCCGCTTCGCATCCGCATCGTGCGGTGCGTGGAATGGCCGCAGGGGCGCCCGCTCCCCGACCCGTCGTTCTGAGAAGCTGCATCGGCTTCGGCCGATAGCGGGTATTGTAAGGAAGATGGACTTTGTGATTCGCTCGCGCGTGGGTTTTGAACCCAACGCGGACGTCTTCATCGATGAAGAGCAGAAGGCCGTCGTCGTGACAGTCGAGGCTGCAGGTGCCGATCCGGAAAGCCTGCGCGTCTCGATGGACGACGAGCGGCGGTTGCTTATCACAGGGCACAGAGCGAGCGGTGACCGCGCGCGTAGCGGCACCTTCGTGCAGAAGGAAATTGCGCACGGAGCGTTCGCGAAGCGCGTGCATCTCCCGGTAGCGGTGGAGTACGCGGGCGCGCGAGCGACCTTCTCAGACGGTGTGCTCTGCATCACGCTCGACCTGGCCCAGACCCCGTACCACCCGACCGAGCGTACGGAGATTCATCTCATCGTCAAACGGATTCACGCCTAGTGGCCTCCTCGAAAAATCGTCTCGCCGTCGCATCGGGAACAATCGGCATCCTGCCGCTTCAAGACGCGGTCCTCTTCCCGAACACGGTCATTCCGCTCGCAGTCGTCAAGAAGCCCGGCATCCAGCTCGTCGAAGAGGCGCTGCGCGAAGGAAAGTCGATCGGGCTCTGCCTGTTACGCGATCGCGAAATCGAAGAGCCGGTTCCCGATGACGTGCATCGCATCGGAACGATCGGCGTCATTCAAAAGATGCTCAAAGTTCCCGACGGAACGCTGCGCTGCATCGTTGCCGGGCAGCAGGTCTTCCACGTCGAGCAGTACACGCAAGAGCAGCCCTACATGGTGGCGACGTACACCGAGTCTCCCGACGTCACCGTCGAGAACGAAGAGCTCGTCGCGATGCAGCGCAATCTCGCCGGCCTGTTTCAGAAGCTCCTCTCGTTCCTGCCGCAAGCACCGCGCGAGATGGAGATGGAAGTTCAGAACATCACCGACCCGAACGTCCTTTCGTACTTCGTCGCGTCGACGATGCGTCTCGATACGGCCGATCGTCAGGCGCTGCTCGAAGAGCGCGATACCGCCAAACGCATGCGCAAGCTCACGATGATGCTCACGAAGGAGCTCGAGGTCGTCGAGCTCGGGCATAAGATTCAAAGTGATATCCAACGCGAGATGGAGAAGAATCAGCGCGAGTTCTATCTGCGTCAGCAACTGCGCGCGATTCAAGAAGAGCTTGGTGAGGTCGATCCGCAACAAGCCGAAGCGAACGAACTTCGGACGAAGATCGACGAAGCGAAAATGCCGGAAGAGGCGCGCAAAACCGCGGACCGCGAGCTGGAAAGGCTCTCCCGCGTTCCGCAAGCATCACCGGAATACAGCGTCATCCGGACGTATCTCGACTGGCTCATCCAGCTCCCGTGGAACACCGAGACCGCAGATCACATTGAGATGGATAAGGCGCGCGCAATTCTCGACGAAGACCACTACGACCTCGACAAGATCAAAGATCGCATCGTCGAGTATCTCGCAGTGGGAAAACTCAAGAAGCGCCTCACGGGCCCGATTCTCTGTTTCGTCGGGCCGCCCGGAGTCGGCAAGACGTCTCTCGGCCACTCCATCGCCCGCGCAATGGGCCGCAAGTTCGTGCGACTCTCCGTGGGCGGCGTTCGCGACGAAGCAGAAATTCGCGGTCACCGTCGCACGTACATCGGCGCTATGCCTGGAACGATCGTGCGCTCGATGCGCGACGCGGGTACGAAGAACCCCGTGATGATGATCGACGAGATCGACAAAGTGGGCGCGGACTTTCGCGGCGATCCGCAGTCGGCGCTGCTCGAAGTGCTCGATCCAGAGCAGAACGTGAACTTCCGAGATCACTACGTCGATTTGCCCTTCGACCTCTCGCACGTGCTCTTTATCTGTACTGCGAACGCACTCGACACGGTATCGCCTGCGCTACGCGACCGCATGGAGATCATCCAGCTCGCGGGATACACCGAGCTCGAGAAGATGCAGATCGCGAAGCGCTATCTCCTTGCGAAGCAGCGGGCCGCGAACGGGCTCAAAGAGTCGCAGGCGCAGATTAGCGACGGAGCGCTGCGGACGATCATCAGCGAGTATACGCGCGAGGCCGGCGTTCGAAACCTCGAGCGTCAGATCGGCACCGTCTTCCGCAAGATCGCGCGGAGAGTCGCATCCGAGCCGCAGTTCAAAGCGCGAGTGAAGCCCGAGAACGTGAACGAGTATCTCGGCAAGCAGCAGTTCTTCAACGAGGCGCGCAAGCGCGTTGCGTCGGTCGGCGTCGCGACCGGCATGGTGGTGACGTCGGTCGGTGGAGACATCGTCTTCATCGAGACGCAGGCGATGCCCGGAACCGGAAAGCTCGTGCTTACCGGTCAGCTCGGCGACGTGATGAAGGAGAGCGCACAAGCCGCGGTTTCGTTCCTGCGCTCGCGGTCCGCCGAGCTAGGCCTATCCGAAGACTACTTCGCCAAGCACGACGTGCACGTGCACGTTCCCGCGGGCGCTACGCCGAAGGATGGGCCCTCCGCGGGAATCACGATCGCAACGTCGATCGCCTCAGTGCTCACCGGCATCAAAGTCGACCCGACGATCGCGATGACGGGAGAGATCACGCTCACGGGCCAGGTGCTTCCAATTGGCGGCCTCAAGGAGAAAGTGCTCGGCGCGAAGCGCGCGGGGATCTCCAAGGTGCTCTATCCGAAGCGCAATGAAGTCGATCTCGACGACATTCCGAAGGAAGTGCGCGAAACGATGGAGCTGCACTCCGTCGAGCAGCTCTCCGAAGTCTTCGAGTACGCGCTCGGAAAGCGACTCATCGTGCCGACGGTCTTCGAGAACGGTCGGCGTGCGAGCAACGTCGTGCCGATGCATCGCAACGGCTCGGTGAAGCGATCGCGCGTTCATCGCGCTCCCGCGCGAAAGGCGCGCCGCTAGATCGTCCGCTGGCGGTCGAAGATGGGTCGCACGAGCGGCTGGAGGAATTCGGGCAGCTTCGCATAGATCGCGTCATCGAAACGCTCCGTCTGCTGCAAGAGAATTGGCACGAGATACGAGGAGCGTAGCTGCGCGCGCGTCTCTGACGAAAGCGGAAAGAGCAATGCGACGAAGAGCGTGGCCCAAAGAAGGACGGCACCTTTGGCAAATCCGATGATGGCCCCGCCGACTGCGTTTCCCGTGCCGAGGCCGGGAAAGCGCGCCGTCCGTTCGAGCAGCCAGAGAAGAATCAGCGCGAGCGCATAGACGATAATCGCGCTCACGACCATTCCCGTGACGTGCGCCGGGCCGGCGCCCATGTTGAACTGCGCTTCGAAAAACGCGTCGAGCAGGCCGTTGTAGTAGAAGGGAACGACGAGCGCAGCGATGATCGCAGCGATGCCGCCGAGCTCCGCGAGCAAACCGCGGAAGAATCCTTTCAGCGTCGCTGCAAGGAGCACGACGACGATGACGATGTCGGGCCAGTCGGCATGGAGGCTCACGAGCGAATCGTTGCTCCTAACCGCTGCGACAGAGCCGCAATGGCTCTCGCGATCGCTTCGTCGGCCTCTTCGTCCGTGATCGTACCGTCGAAACGTTGCATGGTAGCGCGTATCGCGATGCTCTTGCGTCCGTCAGCGACCTGTTGACCGCGATATTCGTCGAAGACGCGTACTCCCGTGCACAACTCCCCGATGGCGGTTCGCACGACCTTCGCGAGAACATCTGCGTCAACGTCGAGGTTCACCACGACCGCGAGATCTCGATACGTTGAAGGGTACCGCGAGGGCGGCCGATAGCGAGGAATGATTTGCTCCGGAACATTGTCGAGATAGATGTTGCACATGTAGAGCGGCAAACGAACGCCGAACGCGCGCGTCAAACGCGGATCGATCTTGCCGAATGACGCAACTTCGGCACCTTGCCACATGGCGACAGCGCTCTTCCCCGGATGATAGCCGCGGCGAGCGTCTCGCGTCGTTTCAACCTCAACGCCGCAGACGCTGCGGATCAAGGCCTCGCAGTCGCCTTTGATGCGCAAGAAGTTCGAATCCGTCCATTCGGGCTCGTTCGACGGTTCGGCGGCAAAACCAAATGCGAGCGCGGCCGATTCGTTGACGACGCCCCCGTCGTCCGAGAAGACGTGCCCGAACTCGAAGACTCGGTACGGGCGATCGAGCCTGGCGAAATACTCGAAAATCCCCG
>JASHPC010000128.1 GCA_030038335.1 Vulcanimicrobiota bacterium | reverse complement strand
GCAAGCTCGCGGAGAGCTCCGCCGATTCCGTCAAAAAGATCGCGTCGCTCGTCGCCGATATTCAGCGTCGAACGGGCGCCGTGCTCGAGCGCGCCGGGCGCGCGAACGGACTCGTGCAAAGCAACGTCCAGTCGGCAAACAACGTGTCAGCGTCGATCGAGCAGATCAGCGAACGAGTCGCTCACGTCGCCGCGCTCGTGGCCGAAATCAGCGTCGCGACGACGCAACAAGCACGTGGTTCCGAAGAGCTCGCGCGCGCGAGCGAACAGATGGGAGCGATGACGCACGAAGCGGCCGCGACGATGCGCGAGCAGTCGATCACGTCGGGTCAAATCCTCGCATCCGTTTCCGAAATAGAAGCCCGCACGGGCGGCGTCGCGCGCGCGTCCAGCGAGCAGCAGGCCGCCATCGACGGCCTGCGTGCGCGTGTTCGTAGGGCGGAGGAGCTCGGTCTTACGAACGCCGAGGCCTTGGCTGGGATGTCGGATCGCACCGAGGCCGTTCGCAGCCAGACGGAGGAGATCGACGTCCTTTCACGCCGCCTGGGCACAGTCGAGGCCCCTGTTGCCACGAGCGACAATGGAACTGGGTCCGGCGGGGCCCTAGAAGAGAAGGGGCCTTTTGCGCTATCATCGTGAGTCTATGAAAACCGTTGCTCTTGCCGTTCTCGGAGTGCTCGCTCTTACCGCCGGGGCGTCGGCCGCGCAGACCGCAACTGCCGGCCGTACCATTAATGCAGCCACGCAGCTTCCCGACACAACCTACAGCGTGGTCGTGAATCAGGTCCAAGACGCGACGCACATCTTCGTTACGTTTTCAAATGGCGAACGCGCCGTGTTGACGGCTGGCCGTCCGAACATGACGTTCGCGAGCATCCATGCCGGCGACACGGTGATGCTCTCGACCTCTAAGGGAACCGTGCTTGTCTTTAAGGATTTCGGGCCGCGTTCCGCTTCGCCGCCCGCGCCCGCTTCGACGCCCTAGCCTTTCTCGTTCCGTGACGCTCGGTCACGACCGGCGTCGTCGGTGAACGCAGGTCGAGCGTCTGCACGAAACGCCCGAGAAGCGCGAAGCGCGTAAGGATTGGCTCGACGAGCGGAGCGGCGGTACCGATGCTCGACTCGTCTCCTAAGAGCACCTGAACGCCGCCCGCGAGCGTTGCGGTGACGCCGTCCGTGTTGTCTTCCAGGACCTGGACGTTTACGTCGTGCGCGCGTAGCGAGACGAGGGCTTCCCGCATCGCGACGATGCCGGGCTGCGTGAGAAACCGCCCAGGAACGAGCGCGGTTGCCGGAGACACGACGATCGTCGAGAGACTCACATTCGTCGGATCATCCTCCAGCACGCGCAGGTGTACGTCGACGAGTGCATTCTCGTTGCCGCTTCGAACGATCGCGAAAGGCTGTCGCTCCGTCACGGCGATCGTCACCGTGCTGGGCGGCAAGCGGTGGACCGTCGTCCGCAATACGTAAGGGATGGCATCGACGCGCTTTGCCATCGCTGCAGTGTTCTGCAGCCACATGTTCTCGTGGCGATCGACGCGAGCGCGGGCGAGAATGAGCGCCGACGGAACGACGCGATTCCCGACGACGCGAACGTGTTTGGCATCGAAGCCGGACCACGTCACTGCAAAGTATCCCAATGCGATCGCGAGTGCGAACGCGGCGCTTCCGACGAACCAGAACGGGCGAAGGCGCGAACTGCGCGACCGGCTGCGACGCACCGTCATGGAATATATCGCCTTAGCGCGTCCGCCACCCCGTCATGCTCGACGTCGGCAACGACCGCGTCCGCCAGTGCCTTGACTTCGTCGGGCGCGCTTCCCATCGCGACGCCGACTCCCGCGACGCGCAGCAGCGGCTCGTCATTCCACGAGTCGCCGATCGCGAGCACGTCTTCAAGGGAAATCCCAAGGCGCGACGCGACGAACTCGAGCGCACGGCCCTTGTCGACGTTCGGATTCAGTACCTCGATGAACTCCGGATAACTCCGCGTCACGTACGCGCGATCGCCCAGGCGCTGTTGCAGCACGGTTTCGTACGACTCGGCAACGCCGGCATCCGCGACGATCACGGCCTTCGTCGCATCGCTCGTCGCGAACGCCTCGCGCAGGGAAGGCACGATGATGGGCTCGACGCGTGAAAGCCGTGCGTAAAGCGCCGCAAACCGGTTGTGCTCTTCGCAGTAGTACTTGTCGTTACGATAGAGCTGCACGTGCATGCCGTCTGACCGTGCGATCTCCACCGTCTCCAGCGCAACTGCGTTGGCAAGCGGCAGATCGAAGACGACGTCGTCGCTCTGCGGGTCGACGATGGCGGCTCCCTGGTAACAGATGAGTGGGGCATCGAGTTCGAGGGCTCTTGCAAACGGCAGCGACGCCTGGTACATGCGCCCAGTCACGAGACATCCTGCGATTCCGGCAGCGCGAATCCGCGCGATCTCAGAGCGAACGCGCGGGCGCAAGACGAGGTCGCGCGCGACGAGCGTTCCGTCGAGATCGAGGGCAACGAGCCGTATCATCGGGCGCGATGCGCCGCGGCGCGCGCGCTGCGTGCATGCTGCCCCAGTCCTTCGAACTCCGCGAGCGTCGCGATCGCCGGAGCGTCGCCACGCATGCGTTCGGTTGAGTTCTCCACGATCGAGAAGGTCCTTACGAAATCAGAAAGCGAGAGTCCTGAAGCAAAGCGCGCGCTTCCGGAGGTCGGCAGAACGTGGTTCGTACCCGCGAGATAATCCCCGCACGCAACCGGCGTCGCGTCGCCTACGAAAACTGCGCCCGCACGACGCACGCGCTCGAGAATTGCTCCTGCGTCGCGCACGTGCAGCGCGAGATGCTCGGGAGCGAAGCGATCGATCGTCTCGTGGAGCTGCGCGTGCGACCCTGCGTGAATGAGCCTGCAGCGTTCGTCGATGACGGCCGCAACGATCGCTCCGCGCGAGATTGCAGCCGCATTCGCGTCGGCGAGCACTGCGGCGACTTTTTCCAAAAGCGCGCGCGATTCAGAGAGCGCGGCAACGCGCGCTTGCGGATCGTGCTCGGCCTGCGCGAGCAGCTCTCCCGCAACGGCGTCTGCGCGCGCCGAGTCGTCGGCGACGACGAGCACTTCCGAAGGTCCGGCGAGGCCGTCGATCCCGCAAACGCCAGCGACTTGTCGCTTTGCCTCCGTCACCCAAACGTTGCCCGGACCGACGATCTTGTCGACGCGAGCGATCGACTCCGTGCCGTACGCTGCAGCGGCGATCGCCTGCGCTCCGCCGACGGCATACAACTCGTTCGCTCCGCAGAGCGCGCACGCAAAGAGCGTCGCCGGATGCACGCGACCGTCGCGCTGCGGCGGCGTGAGCGCGATCACGCGCGCGACACCGGCGAGCTTCGCAGGCACGATCGTCATGATGGCGGTTGAGGGAAGGGCTGCGGACCCACCCGGCACGTACGCCGCGACGGCGTCGAGTGGACGCGAAACGAACGCATACCGCGTCCCATCGGCCTCCTCGTACTCGATATCGGGACGACGCTGTCGCTCGTGGAAGCGCGTCACCCGTTCCTTCGCAATCGAGAGCGCATTGACGATCTCGTCAGGAACGAGCGATCGCGCGTGCTGGAGCATAGGAATCGGCACGCGCAGGAGGCGCAGGTCGAACGCAGGGTCGTCCCAACGACGCGCGTATGTTTCGATCGCCGCGTCCCCGCGAGTGCGCACCTGGCTGATGACCTCCGCGACTGCGGCGACAACGCCGGCCGGCGGATCCCAGCCTGCGGCGAAAAACGGCGCGAGGGCCGCGTCTGACGCTTCGACGACGTCGAGCTTACGCACCGGTCAGCCGGTCGAGCAGCGCGGTAAGCGCTTCGTACTTCGCACGAAAGCGAACCGGGTTCACGACGAAGCGCGCTGTCGATCGCGCGATCTCGTCGACGACGACCATGTCGTGGGCTTTGAGCGTGTTGCCGGTCGCGACGAGGTCGACGATCGCGTCGGCGATTCCGGCGATCGGCGCGAGCTCGACCGACCCGTGCAGCGCGATGATCTCACACGGTACGTCGCGCTCTGCGAAATACGCCTGCGCCGATCGAGTGAACTTCGTCGCAACGCGCAGGAACGTCGGGTAACGTGCGCCCTCGTGGTAGCCGTCGCTGCGACGTGCTGCCACGACGAGCCTACACTCGCCGAAACCCAGGTCAGCGAGCTCGCTCACCGAGCGATCCGTCTCCCAAAGTGTGTCCTTCCCAACGATGCCGCAGTCCGCAGCGCCGAACTCGACGTACGCCGGAACGTCGCTCGAGCGCAGCACGAGCAGCTGCGTCCTTCCGTCGTCGGCCGTGACCTTGAGCATTCTGCCGACGTCTGCCGGGACTCCGATGCCCGCGCGCCGCAGACGCTCCGCGGTCTCGTCGTACAGCGCGCCCTTTGGAAGTGCGATGACGAGCTGGGAAGCGCTCACGCGTCCTCCTCGAGCGTGAGTTCTTCGACACCGTCGCCGGTTGCAACGATTACCCGCGGAATCTCTTTGTCTCGCGCGTACTCGAGCAGCGCGTCGCGATCGAGGTCGCGAACGTCGACCCGAACGCGAAGGCCGCGCGAGCGCTCTCGCTGCGCGACGACGTCCGAGCCGCTCACCAGGACGTCGACCTCATTGCGCGGGCGCTCGTCGGCGCGTCGCCGCTCGAGGGCGAGTAAAATGCGTTCGACGCCGACCATCCAGCCGACCGCCGGCACGTCGTAGCCGAAGCGCGGCAAGAGTTGATCGTATCTCCCTCCGCCGCAGAGCGAGAATCCCAGATCGTCGAGGTAGCCTTCGAAAACGAAGCCCGTATAGTACCGCAGATCGCGCAACAGCGCGAAGTCGACGTTGATGCGCGCACCCCATCCCAGCGCGTCGGCGCGCCGTAGAATCTCTTCGAGCCGATCGAGCGCCGTCAGGGATCTCTCGGTTGCGCAAATCGGTCGCGCTAGGCGCAGCACGTCCTCGCGACCGCGCGACATCGTCAGACGCACGAGAATCTCGAAGAGCTCCCGATTGACCGCCTGATGCGCACCGAACTCGCGAAGTCGAACGACGTTGCGCTCGGCGATGTATGCCTTACACTCTTCCGCCTGTCTGCCGCGCAGACCGACGCTCGCGAGCACGCCGTCGACGATCGCGGCGTCATTGACGTCGAATCGCGCGTCGCTTAGGCCAACGGCGTCAAGCGTTTCGACGGCCATGAAAAGCGACTCCGCGTCGGCGGTCGTTCCGCTCGCGCCGATGAGCTCCGCTCCCGCCTGCGTGAACTCGCGCATTCGGCCGAGTTGCGGCTCCTCGTAGCGAAACGCGGGTGCGAGATAACATAAACGCAGCGGCAGCGTCGCGTGACGCAAGCGCGCAGAAACGACGCGCGCGACCGGCGTCGTCATCTCCGTGCGAAGCGCGAGAGACTGGCCTTGCGGGTCGGTAAAGCGAAACGTCTGCTGCATGAGCCCCTCGCCGAGCCCCTGTTCGAGCGCCTCGTAGCTCTCGAACGTCGGCGTGAGCACCTCGCTGTACGACCACGAGCGAAAGACGTCACGGATGCGCTCCTCGACGTCGCGCTTGAACGCGAACTCCTGCGGAAGCCAGTCGCGAACGCCCGATGGCAATCTCATGCTTCTCGAACGCTTCCGCCGCCGAAGATTCGCTCAAGCTCGGGACGCAAGCGGACGTCTCCAGCGATCGTGCGCGGCAGACGCTGCGCGCGTCCACGAGCATAGATCGTGACCGGCGCGTCGCCGGGCCACTCGTCGATGAGCGCGGCTAGGCGATCGATCTGATCGCGCTGCGTCACCTCGATGTGCCATCCCGTCACCACGGGGCGCTCTGCCGCGGCTTCGAACCGCGCGACCTCGTTCGCACTCACCGAGACGTCGACCGGCGCTTCTTCACCGGGGGCAACGATCCCGCGCTCGCGCACGCGCACGCGCCCTTTCACGACGAGCACCGTATCAGATTCGAAGAGCTGCTGCAC
>JASHPC010000127.1 GCA_030038335.1 Vulcanimicrobiota bacterium | reverse complement strand
AACGGCGTTCATTGTCCTGAAGTAAACGGTTACAGCTGCATGCTCCGTTTGGACGCGCAAGAGCCGTCACCGACGCGGACGTTGAAGCCCGGAGCGCACGCAACTCCGTCGCCGACGCCGAGCCCCACGCCAACGCCGTCACCGACACCGTCCGGTTCACCTGAGCCAACGCCGACGGCGACGCCTACGCCGTCTCTCACGCTGCAACTCGACGCGAATCCGCACGATGCGCCCGCGATGGTCAACTCCGGCGATACCGATGTGACACCGACCGCGCTCGTCTCGTTACGCGCGACGGCAAGCGAAGACACGCCGATCAACGGCTATAACGAGGTCGACTTCATTCTGCCGAGCGGTCAGATCGGAGGACGTTCGTTCGCGGTCCAGCTCTTCCACGAATCGACCGGACGGCGCAACCGTCACACGGACACGTTCATCGGCTCCTTCGGCAAATATACTACGACCGACACGACGGTTCAGTTCCAGCTCTCGCCGCCGCAAGTGACGATCAAGAAGGACGAAACCTGGCTACTCGTGCTCTACGCGATCGAAACGCCGCACGCGACGTCTTCTCCGTCGCCAACGGCAACGCCATCGTCCGCGCCCTCACCATCGCCAAGCGCCTCACCCTAGCACGCCTTGTCATCCCGAGCGTAGCGAGCGCAGCGAGCGAAGTCGAGGGACCGCACTAACGCATGTCACGCACGTTTGTCGCGAGCTTCCTCGGCTGGTCGCTTGACGCATTCGACTTCTTCCTCGTCACGTTCGTCGTCGTTCGCGTCGCGGGCGACTTCCATAGGTCCATTCCCGAGGTCGCCTTCGCGATCACGCTGACGCTCATGTGCCGTCCGCTCGGCGCGCTCATCTTCGGCTGGATCGCCGACCGCTACGGACGCCGGCGTCCGCTCATGATCGACATCGCATGCTATTCGGTGCTCGAGCTTGCAACCGCGTTCTCACCGAACTTCACCGTGTTCCTGATTCTGCGCGCGCTCTACGGCGTTGCAATGGGCGGTGAGTGGGGACTCGGCGCGGCGCTCGCCATGGAATCACTGCCGGCGCAGAAGCGCGGCCTCTTTTCGGGACTGCTTCAAGAAGGTTATTCCGTCGGATATCTTCTCGCAGCGATCGTCTTCGGACTCTTCTACAACGCGATCGGATGGCGCGGGATGTTCGCGATCGGCGTGCTGCCGGCGTTGCTCATCTTCTTCATTCGAAGGCACGTGCCGGAGTCACCGACGTGGCTCGCGCAACACGCGTCTCGCTCGGAACGGCCACACATGCCGGCGTTCGGATCGATCGCGCGCTATGCGCCGCTCTTTGTCTATACGGTTCTGCTCATGGCGGCGTTCAACTTCATGTCGCACGGAACGCAAGATCTCTATCCCACCTTCCTCGAAAAGCAACGCGCACTTTCGGTCGGGACCGTCGCGTGGCTCGCAGTCGTCTACAATATAGGAGCGATTGTCGGAGGAATCGTCTTCGGCGCTCTCTCGCAACGCATCGGACGACGCGCCGGCATCCTCATCGCGGCCGCACTTGGAATTTTTACCATTCCGCTCTGGCTGCACGCACCGACGGTCGCGCTGCTCGGCTTGGGCGGATTTCTCTTGCAGTTTATGGTGCAGGGCGCGTGGGGAATCATTCCCGCGCACCTCAATGAAATTTCACCCGGTGGCGTACGTGGTACGTTTCCCGGATTTACGTATCAGATTGGAAACCTAATCTCCGCACCGGCGGCACAGATCGAAGCGACCATTGCCAAGACGCACTTTGCGACACACGGAGGCGCGCCGGATTACGCAGCCGCCCTCTCCGCGATTGCACTCGCGGTATTCATCGCGGTCTTCTTCTTTACGGCGATAGGCTATCTCGTCTCCCCCGAACGTCGCACGGAGGAACTGTCATCCCGAGCGTAGCGAGCACGAAGTGCGAGTGGAGTCGAGCGACGAGCGGCTAGCCTTACGGCATGGCAAAGGCGACGATTTCGTCCTTTTCTCGATGATTGCTCCAGAACTTCGACCCGTCGTACGCGAGAGCACGCGCGGCGAACGGAATGCGCGCAACGTCTTCGGACTTCGGTGAGCCGTTTCGAGCGTCGACGCGCGTGAGCCAATACTCCTCGGCATCCTCGTCGTCGGTCGTAACGAGATAGAAGCATCCGTCGACGATGACTTGCCCACAAATCCCGTGCGGAACTTGGAATTGCGTTACCACGTTTCCGGAATCGTCGACGCCAACGATGCGACGGTTGTACCATTGGCTTACATAGAGAAGATCGCCGTCGTATCCTAACTGCGATCCCGTGTCGTCGGGACACTGAAATGCGCCCTGCGCTTTGAATCCGTGCCCCGGAACGAAGCGGCGTACCATACGGTGATCCTCGGCCGATTCGCTGCAAATCACGCGCAACTCGTCGCCGACGACGGTCATTCCATACGGCTTGCCGGGTGCTGCAGCTTCCTCTTCGACCGTCCACTGTGCGGGGCGCATGGCGTAGAGGCGATTGGTCGCAATCGAACCCATCCAAAGCAACCGCCCGTCAAACGCGAGCGACTGCGGCTTCGGCGCCGGCGACGGCAGGCGCAAGATTTCCGTCACATTTTGCATCAAACGGGAGCTTCGACCCAAGCCCGCCGTGTCATCCCGAGCGTAGCGCCACCATGTGTCATCCCGAGCGTAGCGCCGCAGGCGCGAAGTCGAGGGACCACCAACTAGCCCAAGCGCATGCTCGTTCTCGGTATTGAAACTTCTTGCGACGACACCGCGGTCGCGGTCGTGCGCGACGGACGCGACGTGCTTTCGTCTGTCGCGACGAACCAGGATGCTTTTCACGCGAAGTATGGCGGCATCGTTCCCGAGATCGCAAGCCGCCAACATACCGCGCTGCTCTCCGCAGCGATCGAAGATGCTCTCGATCGATCCGGAACGACGTTTGACGACGTGGAAGGCATCGCGGTCACGCGTGGGCCGGGCCTCATCGGAAGTCTCGTCGTCGGCGTCGCAACGGCAAAGGCGCTCGCGTTCGCGCTCGAAAAACCGCTCTTTGGCATCAACCACTTGCACGGACACATCTTCGCGGCGTTCCTCGACTGCGACGATCCGCCGGAGTACCCGTTTCTCGCGCTGCTCGTCTCGGGCGGCACTCGCAACTCGTGCACGTCGAGTCGCCAACCGAGATGAACATCCTCGGCAAGACGCGCGATGATGCAGCGGGCGAAGCGTACGATAAGACGGCACGCCTCCTCGGCCTTCCATATCCCGGCGGCCCGCAGATGGACGAGCTCGCACAACACGGCGACCCAGCAAAATATCGCTTTCCGCGCCATCGTCCAGACCCGGGAACCTTAGATCTTTCTTTCTCGGGA
>JASHPC010000126.1 GCA_030038335.1 Vulcanimicrobiota bacterium | reverse complement strand
AAGAAGAGTTTTTGACCGGAGGGAACCGGCGAAGGCAGCGTGACGGTAACCCCGCTAACCGACGTGATGCGTGCGCCTCCCGAACCAGCCGTAATGCTGATGTAGATGAGAGGACTCGGTGCCGCCGGCGTTGGGCTCGGAGTTACGACGTCGCGAACGCGCGCGAGCGGCGTTACTCCCGACGGTCCGCTTTCGCTGAAAGCCACGGCAATGAATCCGGACGGAAGCGGCGAGGGAAACGGCGACGCCGACGGCGTCGGATAGCTTCCGCCGATCGAGAGCTGCCCGGTGTATCCGTCGAGCGGTACGATCGTGAAGCCGCCCGTCTGACCGGTCGTTCCGACGCCCGCGCGAGGAAAGACTGCAGCGGGGCCGTTGCTTCCGCCGCCGCATGCGGCGATGCCGACGGCGACGAGCACGGCGATAATAAAGAGAACGTTCTTACGCATCTGCATCGCCTTCCTTATCGTGATGAGCTCGTCGAGTGGCCAGTATCGCTATTGTCTCGCCCGAACGTGCGCGTAATCGAGAGACGCCACGTCGCCGGCCCCAGTACGTTGCCTTGCGTCGCGCCGAGCAGCGGTAGGCTCGACGGTGCTCCCGCGGGAAGGCCCGCAAGCTGAATCGGCACGCCGCCACTTTGTATCGGGAAAAGCCCAGAGAGCGCGTTGAAGATATTGTCGCCGGAGAGCTGTATCGAGAGACGATCGTTTATCGCAACGCGAGCAGTCGCATATCCTACGAAGAACGGATCTTCGTTAAACGAGTTGTTCTTGCCATAGTACGTGCCGCCGAGCGAGAGATAGACACCGTCGCGGAAACGATACGAGACTTCGGCGTTTCCGTTCGCATACGGGACCGCGTGATTCGAGAAGCCATTGAGCGTGCCGCTGGTGTAGTACAGCGCGTTGCCGGAGCTGTTCTGGCCGGGGATGATCGCGAGGTTCGTGTTCGTAATCAAGCAGTTTCCGTTGTTGCTGTAGAAGCACGGCGGAAGGTTATACGCATACGCCTTCTGGAGCGCGGCTGCGACACGGTATCCGAAGCCGTACCGCGGGGTTCGGCGGATCGTCGCCTCGATGCCCTCGTAGCGCTCGTTTGCGAGATTGACGTTCGACTTGAAAAAGAGCTCGCCGGGCGCGGCGCACGCCGTGCTGTACGCGCTCGTGCACTGCATTCCACTGTCGTAGATTTGCGTGATGAATGCATTGAAGAGATTTGTCTGATAGATATCTCCGCTGAACGACGTCGCGTTATCGCCGAGGCGCAGGTCGGCGCCGAGGTCCCATCCGTATGCGGTCTCCGGCTTGAGCGCGCCGGCATTTACCGTTTCGAGGTAGTCGCCCGTTCCCGAGATCGCGCTGACGCTACCGTTCAGCTGCGAGAGCAGCGCAATGTACGGCGGAGCGATCGCAGAACCAGCGGACGCACGTAGGATGGCGTTCGGAGAAGCGCGATACGTGAGACCAACGCGATCGTCGAAGTGCTGCGTCGTCGTGGTAGCGAACTGCCAGGCGCTCGAGTCGTACGGCGAAACCGAGCTCGACGAGTTGAGGCCGTGGTTTGCAAGGTATTGCGCCGTTGCCGTCGAGCAGTTGCCTGCGACGTGCGGAGTGACGCACGTTGCGTACCGGCTCTGATACGTGTTCTCGTAGAGGCTTATGGTCGCCGTCCACCGATCGCCAATCTCGGCCATGTCCCGTAGCAGGAACGTGTTGAAGATTTGTCCGGCCCCTTGGGGCGTGACCGTCGTCGGGCTCCAGTATGCTTCGCACTTGTCGCTGCTGAACGCCGACGCCGCCGGAGGCGCCGGATGCGTGTAGCTGTTGTAGATACAGTTGGCTTCCAGCGCGACGTTGCCGCTGCTGAAGGCATCGTCGGAGGACATCGTCCCCGTCGTCGTCGTCGAGTCGGTGATGTTCCACGAAGCCGTAAGCTGGTCGTTCGCGCCGAATGAGTGATCGTACTCGAGCGAATATCCAGTCAGCTTGTCGATCTCGTTTTGGTTGTAGAAGTTATAGAAGTAGATCGGCGTGTTCTGCCCATCGTACTCGACGGCAGTGCCGGACGGCGTATAACCATTGCCCCAGAGTCGAGCGTTCTCCACAACCGGCTGGTCGACCGAGTTGCCTTGGTCGATGATACGCTCGATGTTCGCGTGGTACCACCTGCCCAAGAGCGTGTCATTGCCGATCGTCGTGCGAATCTCGGCTTGGAAGATCGGCTCGTTATTCGACTCGAGCTCTTGGCCGCCGGCGAAGATATTCGACATCATGAAGGCTGAGTCGGCGGGGAAGTCCGTCGCCGTGTACGCGGCGCCAGGAGTAAAGAGGCTTGGAATCAGCGACGACGTGTTACCGTTCTGATTCGCGACCGTCTGGCTTCCAAGATAGCTCACGGTCGCGACGGTCGACTGCGAGAACGCGTAGCGAAGCTTCACGAGCTCGCCGAGGTTCTTGTAATCGCCCGAAACGGGATAGCAGCACGCGACGAGAGGATAGTTGTTGTAAATGTTGCTCGCCGTTCCCGGAACGTACGTGTGTCGATCGCCGCTGTACGACGAGTTGTAAAGCACGTAGCACGACGATCCAGCTCCTGAGGACGGACAGACAGCGCCGTTACCCGTTGGATTATAATAGACTTGTTGACCGTCAACTGCGGACGGCACGTCGATCGAAGCAACGTCGAGAACGAAACCAAGACGCCCAACCGTGTCGGAGAAGCCGAAGTTCGAGAAGGTACCGCCACGGTTGTCGACGCCGAACGTGTAATCGGGCGTCGGCGTCAGCGTGGGATCTTTCGTGCGGAAGTTCACCGTGCCGCCGATCGCGTAGTTGGTCTCGGGCGCCATCACTCCAGGCCCCTTGACGACCTCGACGTTTCCGAACATGAAACTGTTCAAGAACGTCGTCACATAGTCGCCGTATTGACCTACCGAGACCGGATGACCGTCGATGAGCGATGCGGTCTCATACGAAAGCGCGCCGCGAATGCTGGGAAAGGTGATTGCGCCCGGTACCGCACCGTTACCGCTCGACGACGGTAGCTCGATCTGCACGCCGGGAATCTCGTTGAGAACGCGTTCGACTTGCGCCTGTCCTTGATCTTGGAACGTCTCACTCGAGATGACGTTGACCGTGCCCGTCGACGTGTTGAAGACACCGGTTCCTTGAGCCGTGACCTGGGCGATGGTGCGAAGCGACGTAAGCGTGGCGCCGTGCATTGCAATGTCTACGGTCTCCGTCTGTCCCGAGACGATGGCGAGTTGCTGATCGCTGGCTCTTTCGAACCCGGGCTTGATTGCCGTCAACGTGTATACGCCCGGGACGACGCTCGAGATCGTGAAGCTACCCGAGGCGTCGCTCGACACTGCGTAACTCTGCGGTCCGTGCAAGGTTACCGTCGCTCCCGAGATAGCCGCGCCGCGGTCATCGTGTACGAAACCTTGAACCTTCGCTGGTGTCGCTGCCGACGACGGCGCCACGCACACGGCGCCGACAAAAGCTAACGAGGCAACGATGCTCCGGAACCATAGCACGATGCGCGCCCTCCACTGACGAGCGCGGCTTTAGGCACAAGCCGGCTCTCGGCGGGAAAATAGCGGCCCGCCGATTAAGTCAGCATTAGAACTATGGTTCTTAGAGTCCTTCTTCTCTAATCAAGGCGGCTAGCGTATTTGCTGCAGCTTGCCTGCAAGGGTGGCATACGGCACTTCACCGCTGTCGATATAGGCGATCTTCTTGTCGGTTCCAACGATGGCGATGGTCGGATAACCGCCTTGAAGATACAGGTTTGCTGCCGTAAGCGAAGGGTCGAAGACCGCAACCGGATACTGGACGTGAAATCGCGTCATGAACTGAAGCAGGTCGCTCTCGGACTCCGGTGAGCTTCCGTCCATGCCCATCGGACTGCCGGGAACGGCGATGAAGGCGACGCGTGACTTGAAGGCGCTGTAGAGCTGGTTCATCACGACTGTCTCGTGCTGACAGTGCGGGCACCAACTCGCAAAGATCTCCACGAGCACGGGACGCTTCTCGGCGTCGAGATCGAACATGCCCGACGTCGACGGAATGCGAAACTGAGGCGCCGTGCTGCCAACGCTCAACGGATTGATCGACGGAGCGATCGAGGCATTCTGCACGCGTTGCGACTGCCGTGATACGACGACCGACCAAACGATGATAGCGACAATGATGAGCGCCGAGATTATTGCGATCGTGACGAATCTGCGATCCTTCATGAGTGCTCCTTGGAGGCTGCGCGCGATAAGAAACCGTCGAGCGAAAGCGTTCCGGGCGCGAGACGGGCGACGAAGAGCGCCAGTAACGCTAGGACGGCGTCGACTGCGACGTGGGGCCAGTCAGCCGTCGCGCTGTCGCCTGGGCCAAAGCATCCGCAGTTCGCGGGAATATGCCGAACGACAGCTGACGCGATCGCGATTGCGTACACGACGAACATTGCGCACGTGACGATACCGGCGACACGCGTGAAAAGGCCGGCTACCAAATAGAACCCGAAGATCAACTCGAGAGGGGGCAGGGCGACGGCAATGGGTGCAACTGCGCCCGGCGGCAGAAGCCGGTAGCCGGCGATCGCGGCGGCCAAGGCGTCAGCATGCATTACCTTCAGAGCCCCGGCGGCCAAGAGCACGCCTCCTAAAATGATCCGAACGCCGAAGACCAGCCAAGCCATCTCGGCGTCACTTGCGCGAATTGCGCTAGGGCGCCTGCCGCGAGCGGAGTAGGTTAGAGTAACCTTCGTGCGAGTTTTCGTCGTTTTGTTGGTCCTTGCCGCGCTTGCTGCGTGCAGCAGCGCCAGTCCCTCATTCGATGGCACCGCGTTCTCGCCGATGCGGCCGGCTCCGCTGTTTACGTTGACGGACCAGCGTGGTCACCCATGGAGTCTCTCCGCGCAGCGCGGTGAGCGCGTCGCGCTCTACTTTGGATACACGCACTGTCCGGACGACTGTCCGATGACGCTCGCAAAGCTCTCGCACGCGATCGCGCAGCTCGGCCCTTCGGGAAGAACCGCCGAGATCGCATTCGTCACGGTCGATCCTGCTCGAGATACGCCCGCGGTGCTCGGCGCGTACGCGCGTCACTTCCACGGCGCGAAGATCGTCGGCCTCACGGGAAGCCGAGCATCGCTCGCGGCCGTCTATCGCGCGTATCACGTTTGGAGTCAACGGATTCCCGGAAACCATTCCAACGGAGGTTATGACGTCTCACACGCGTCGCCCGTGTTTCTCATAGACGCAAACGGCAATCTTCGCGTCATGCACGACGACGACGACCCGCGAAGCGCGTTCGTTCACGACTTGCGCGCGCTCGGAGCGTAACGCGTGCTGCACGCGCTGCTCTTCGCCGTTGCGCTCATTCCCATTCACGGATCGGTTCTCGCCGTCGAACCCGATGGTACGGCGATCGTCAGCACTGATGCTGCGCCGGAGATGCTTCCAGCCCAGACGCGGCGCTATCGCGTGCTCCCCTCAGGAGGCGCTGGTTTCTCGCCCGGTACGCTTATCGACGCGTTTCTCGATCGCAGCACAACGCCATGGACGCTGCGAAACGCGATCTCGGCGCCGCCGTTCATTCCTGGTCTACCCGACCGCGCAAAAGCGATCTCCGTCGATATCGGCAGCCCGCTCCCCGAGGCGCTGCTCGTCGATCAGCACGGGTCGCTTATCGCCCTGCAGCGAGCCTTCGAGCACAAGACGCTTCTCTTGAGCTTTATCTTCACGCGCTGTCCGGACCGCACGCTCTGCCCGGCGATCAGCGGGAAGTTCGCATATTTGCAGTCGCACCTGGATCCAAAGCGCTTCGCGCTGGCAGAGATCACGCTTGACCCGCCGTACGACTCACCGCGCGTTCTCGAAAACTACGGCCTCTCGTACGGCGCGAACGCATCGATGTGGCATCTCCTCACCGGTCGCGGGTCGACGATCGTTCGTCTGCTCGATGCCTTCGGCATCGACTCCCTGCGCGTGAGCTCGAGCAACTTCATTCATAACGACAAGCTCTTCATCGTCGCTCCCAACGGACGAGTCGCAAACGTCCTTACGACAGCGTCCTGGGACCCGAACGGCGTCATCTCTGAAGCGCGCGCCGTCGCTGGAATGACGAGCAACCCGTTCGAGCGCTTCAAGCTCTCCTTGGTGGCCGACGTCGTCGCGATCTGCGGAGGGAGCCAATGGGCCGGCATCGTCCTCCTCGAGATGTCGCTCTTCTTTATCATTCTCATCTTCGTAACCGGAGGGCTGTGGCTCGTCGCACGCGCTCTCTGGGGGAGAGAAAGCTAGGGACTGCAAAAAGCAGCCCTCGTGGCCGCTCCCCGGAAGCCGTTCGAACCGCCGTCTGACGAGCAGCGAGCCTTCCTCGAGCGGGCCATGGGGCAGTACGGGAAGGCGACCTATAACTTCGCTTTCCGCCTCACCCGCAACGAGGCCGATGCCGCCGATCTCACGCAGGACGCGTTCCTACGGGTCTACCGGGCCTGGCGCAGCTTCACCCCGGGAACCTCCTTCCTCTCGTGGGTCTATAGGATCGTCACAAATCTCTATCGCGACGAACTTCGGAAGCGAAAGGGACGTTATCAAGAGGAGATTCCCGAAGACAACGCACCGCAGGACTTCGGGGGGGAACTGCCGCTCGCGGTCGAGCCCATCGAGGAATACGTCGAGCAGCAGATGAGCGAGCCGGTGGCCAAGGCCCTCGACGCACTCGCGCCCGATCAGCGTGCGGTGCTCGTGCTCGCAGACATAGAGGAGTATAGCTACCAAGAGATTGCGGAAATCGTGGGGTGCTCGATCGGCACCGTACGCTCGCGGCTACACCGCGCGCGCAACCAGCTCCGCAAACTCGTAACCGCCTATTCAACGACATCATGAGCGAACACATCGACGAACTGACTCTAAACGATTTTTTGCACCGGGAGCTCTCGCCGGAACGAGACGCTTCGGTTCACGCGCATCTCGCAGCGTGCCCCCACTGCACGCGTTCGTACGACGCAGAAGCGCGCCTGAGCGAACGCTTGCGAGAGGAGGCTCGTGCGTCAGAGCTCGAGTTTCCCGCCGGTATCGCAGCGCGCGTGCGCGCCGCTGCCGAGCGGGAGACGAGGTCCGCGTGGATCGACTCGATAGCGCGACTCTTCCGCCCTGCCGTCGGGCTGCCGACAGCGGCCGTGATCGTGCTCGCGCTCGTTCTCGGCGTTTCGTCGCTGCGACCGCACGGGGCTCCGACCATCGCGGCATCGTACTACATCGACGATCACGCCGCGCTGTCGACGAGCTCGCTTCCGTTCTCGCAAACGGCGGCCGTACCGGCGACGCTCGAGGCGAACGCAAATGGGCAGGGTCTAAAGGAAACCGCCGCGACGGCGATCCTCAAGCGCGTCATCGCGGCTGAATGACGCCGCGCTTCGTTCTCGCTTTTCTCCTAGCGCTCGCGCTGTGCGCTCCGGCCGCCACGGCGGCCGCGACATCCGCCGATCCAAGCGCGCTTTCGTTGTTACGAGCGGCGACGCAAGCGCCGCTCCACCTATCGTTTACCGGACAGGTCGAGCTGCTGACGATTGGTTCGCACGGGTCGCAAGTAGCCGTCTTCCGAGTCGACCATCGCTCGCCAGACCTGACACGCCGGTGGTATCTGGCACCGTCGGGCGTCTACGGAGACTCCACGATCTCACGCGGTGACACGACGTATGCCGTCGACATACGGCGCCGGCGCGTCGTCGTCACGCACAATGAGTCCTTTGGCGTGCATGTCGGTTGGCGCCGTAACCTCGATCTGCTCCGTCGCAACTACGTTCCCGTCATGGGGCCTATGGACCAAAT
The DNA here is from genome assembly GCA_030038335.1 of Vulcanimicrobiota bacterium. GTDB lineage: Bacteria > Vulcanimicrobiota > Vulcanimicrobiia > Vulcanimicrobiales > Vulcanimicrobiaceae > Tyrphobacter. The sequence continues at coordinate 9,683 of JASHPC010000126.1, read as the reverse complement.
CGCAGGACGTCCCGTTCGCACGATTTCGCTCGTGAACCGATATAACGGCGCGACGACTATGCGATTGTGGATCGACGCGGCGACGAACCTCATGTTGCAGCGGCAGCAATACGCCGCGGATGGATCGCTCGTCACGCAGATGCGATTCGATACCATCCGTTACACGCAAGAGATTCCACTCTCTCTATTCACTCCGCCTGCGAGCTACGCGACGACGCCTGGACCGAGCCGAGGCGTTCCCTCGGACAATCCGTCTCGCGTGATGGCGCATTGTGGCTTCGCGGCGAAAGCGCCGCGCTATCTTCCGGAGGGCTTCACTCCCGTCGCCGCCGATCTCGCCGACGAAAATGGCGTGCGCACGCTCCATCTTCTCTATTCAGACGGCCTGCGAACGGTTTCGCTCTTCGAGAACGCGCGCGGCGCAGCCGTTGACATGTCCGGCTACCATCCATCGGCGTTCACGGCCGGCGCGCTGCGCGGTCAAGCAGTGGACCAGGGACCGACGACGCTGCTCGCCTGGTCGCAAGGGCGGCTTCGGTTTGCGCTCGTCGGCGACTTGAACCGTAACGAGCTTGAGAAGATTGCGGCGTCGATTGCCTCGCCGTAACGCGATTGCAGCGATCGCGCTCGGCGCGTTCGTCCTCGCGGGTTGCTCGTCGCATTATGCATCGCAGGAAAAAGGCGTCGCCGGTCCGGCCGACCCTAGCGTCGAGGTCTTTCGCTCGGACGAGCGCACGTCGTGGACGAGTTTTCGTCTCGGAGACGGCCTCAACGTCGTCGTCGTCAATCCAAACGTGCCGAGAGAGTTCGCCTGGAGTTTCGACACCGGAAGTGACGGCATCTCGTCGTCGCCGGTCGTTTTCGGAACGATGCTGCTCGTCGACTCCAACGACCATCATCTGTACGCGGTAGACCTCGGAACGGGGCGCATCCTCTGGCGTTTTCGAGCGGAGACGATGCTCATGTCTCAGCCCGTCTATCAGAACGGGATCGCGGTAGTCGCAACCGGTACCGGTGACTGCAGCGTATACTTTCCGCCCGAGTACGTTGCAATGGACGCGTCGATCGATCGCATGACGGCGGTGAATCTCTCGACGGGACGCCAGCTCTGGGAGATCGGGCTCGCGGGCACCGGAATGCCGACGCCCGCGATCCTCGGCAACACGCTCGTTCACGTCGACGGAGACGGCGTCGTTCTTGCAGTCGATCCGAGCAACGGAGCGTATCGGTGGCATACGTTGACGCCGTCGGTATTTTCCATGACGAGCGTCGTCGACGGACATAATGGCCGCATCTACGCGGCCGGAAGTTTTCCGGACGTCATCTACGCATGGAATGCGAGCAACGGCGCGGTGGTCTGGAAACACCCATTCTCATCGCTTTACGGTGGCGTGTCCGACGGGCCACTGGCTTCGACGAACGATCGGATCGTCGGCGCGTATTTGGAGCCGACGGGACCCGGACCTATGGGATGGGTGGTGCAATACGGCTCGCCGGCGCGACAGCACGTGTACGCACTCGACAAGAACACTGGACGACTCGTCTGGGATCGACTGATTCCGCAAGCATATGGGACGGCTCCCGTCCGCAACGAAGCCACGATTCCACTCATCTATCGAAATCGCGTCTTCGTCGGCAGCGCCGTGGCACCGTTCGTGACGGCGCTCGATGTGCACACCGGGCGAGTCATTTGGCAGACGAAAACGATGGGTGCGGTGAAGGGCGGCCTCGTCGCGCGCGACGGCGTCATTTATTTCGGCGATCTCGGCGGCTATCTTTGGGCTGTCGACGCGAGCGACGGCCGCACGATTGGGCGCAAGCGCGTGAGCGTGCACTTCAACGTCGGCTCGCCGATCGTGGTGAACGACACGTTGATCGACGGATCGCGCGAGGGGACGGTCATCGCCGTGCCGCTACGCTGGATTCGCGATGCGCGCGATTGACTCGGCAATCGCGTCGACGAGATAGCCGCCCTCGAGCACGTAGGCGACGCACCCGCCACAATATGCCGCAGCCGTCTCGGCAATGGCGCGTGCGATCGGCGATATTGCTTCGACGCTGACTCCAAGGTCTCCAACCGGGTCGCCCGCCACGTAGTCGAAGCCCGCGCTCACGAGCACGAACTGCGGACAGATGCGCCCGGCGACGCGCGGTAAGATCGTCTCCCATGTTTCGACGAACGTGCTCGTCGTCACGCCGCTCGCTGGCAGCGGAACGTTCACGACGAGATCGTCGCCCAGCTCGATCGTGCCCGCTGAACCCGTTCCCGGGTATGCCGGCGCCGCGTGCGTTGAAACGTAGGAAATGCCGTTTCCCGCAACGGCTTGCGTACCATTGCCGTGGTGGTAGTCGAAGTCGACGATGAGAACGCGGCCACCGTGTCGCGCGAGAAACGCGCGTGCTGCGACCGCGACGTTGTTGAAGACGCAGAACCCCATCCCACGACTCGGCTCCGCGTGGTGTCCCGGTGGCCGTACAAGCGCAAAGACCGTCGCCTGCTCTTCAGTCGCACGCTCCATCGCCGTAACGGCGCCGCCTGCAGCGCGCCTTGCACATGCGAGGGACGACGAGTCAATGACGGCGTCGCCGGTAGAAAGGTATCGCGGCCGCTGCGCTGCCGCCGTCTCGCGCTCGACAAGCTCGAGGTACGACCGCGTGTGAACGCGCAGAAGCTCTTCATCGCTCGCGTCGCGGGCAGATATCGTCTCTCGAGCGAGCCCGCGTTCGCGGAGCCGCTCGAGCACGGCTACGACGCGCGCCGGCGCCTCCGGATGAGCGACGCCCCACAGATGTTCGCCGAGCAGTTCGTCCGTGACGATGCGCACGGAGCTTGACGTCAGTGCGTGCGGTTCAGGTCCGCGAGCGCCTTCTGCACCGTCTTATACGCCTTCGTGCCGTGCTGCATCTCGGCGAGAAGCCGATGGTAGGCGGCAATCGCTTTGCCGCGCTGATGACTCGCGGCATACGACTTCGCCGCCACGAAGAGAAGCTGCGGGTTCTGATCGAGATAGCCGCGCGCCGCCACGTCGAGGACGTCGAATATCTGCGTCGCTTCCTTGTAGTTGTGCAGAGCAAAATCCGCTCCGGCGATGCAACCCAGCGTCTCCGGCGAGCGTTTGATGCCGAAGCTCATACTACAGGCTTGTCGCTGATCAGCGAACTTGTGAAGACGATTGTCGGCTGCACCCAGCAACTCATAGCCGTCGGCACTCGGCGCGACGTCAACGAGATGTTTGAGATACGTGAGGGCGAGGTCGGGATGGTTCTGCTGGAGCTCGTACTCGCCTAGGTCGCGCAGCGCGTCCTCGTTGTCGGGATCGACCGACAGCGCCTTCTGCCACTGAGCGACGCCTTGCGCGAGCTGATGCCTCTCGCTCGCGAGATACGCGCCGTACGCGACGTAGGAGAGCGCTACGTCGGGGTATTTCTGCAGCAAGCTCTGATAGATCGCCAAGGCCTGATCGTCCTTGTGCTCGCTCGAAAGATACTCCGCCTTCTGCACCGAGATCGCGACTTTTTGCTCGTCCGTCGGCGCCGCAACGACCGCGTCGTCAAAGGCCTCGAGAGCGTGCGCGTCGTCCTTTTGTCTTCCGTAGAGATTCGCTTTCGCGACGAGTGCGTCGACGCTTTGGGGATCGACTGCGAGCACACGGTCGAGGGTCTGCAGCGCCATAGGGATGTTGTTCTGCGCTATGTACGTTTGCGCGATCGCAAAGAGCGGCTTCGTGCTCGTCTTGTCGAGCGCAAACGCCTTTTCGAACTGAATGCGCGCGTCGTCATAATGCGATTCTGCGCTATAGACGGAGCCGAGCGAGACGTATGCATCGGGTACGTCCTTGTTGAACGTTACGGCCCGATTCGCAACGCGCTCCGCGTCACTCGGTCGATCGATCGAGAGATAGAGATTTGCAAGGTTTCCGAGAACGGCGACGTTCGTGGGATCGATCGTCGACGCTTGCTCCAAATCCACGATTGCGTTTTGCAGTTGTCCCTGCGCCTGCTGCGCGTAGCCGTCAAGAAAATAGACCTGCGCGGTCTTGTCCCCTGCTTGCAACAGGTGCTGCGTGAGCGGCAGAGTGAGATCGGGCCGGTTGATCGTCAGATACTCGCCCGCAAGCTCCGTCATCGCCTCTTGGTCGTTCGGATTTGCCTTGATACGCGCCTGAAGGCGCGGAATTGCGATGTTCGGCGGCTCCGGCGTTGCCGTCGGGAGGGGCACCGTCGTCGGTGAAGGCGACGGAGACGCAGCAGGCCCGCGACGCGCGATCGCGTGCGGCGTCGTGCTTGCAAAGGCGACGAGCGCTGCGAGAATGACAACGATTGGGAAAAGAAGACGTTTCACGTTTGCACCAGTTTGGTGAGCTCAGGGATAATTGCAAATGCATCGCCCGCAACGACGAGATCGGAGAACTCGGAAATCGGGGCGGTTGCGTCCTTGTTGACGGCGATGATGGTTCCTGCCGAGCGCATGCCAACTTTATGTTGGATCGCTCCGGAAATTCCAACGGCGATATAGAGTTTCGGGCTGACGGTCTTTCCCGTCTGACCGATTTGCAGGCTGTAGGGCACCCAGCCGGCGTCGGCTGCGGCGCGCGAAGCGCCGACAGCGCCGCCGAGCGCATCGGCGAGCGGTTTGAGCAGCGTCGTGAACGGTTCGGGGCCTCCGAGACCACGTCCGCCGCTGACGACGACCGGAGCTTCCTCGAGGCCGATCTCACCCGATGCCTCTTCCACCTCGCTCTCGACGCGCATAGCGTACGTGCGGTCCGGCGGTTTCTGCAATGCCTCGATGCGCGCGCCACTTCCGCTGGTCTGCGCCGAGAAAGCGTTCGGACGCACCGTCGCGACTGCATAATCGCAGTTCACGAACGCGCAGGTGGTGATCGTCGCGCCGCCGAGTTTCGGAGCGATGCATGCGAGTCGCTCGCCGTCGACGTCGAATCCCGTAACATCGGCGATCATCCCCGCGTCCAGACGCGCGATGAGCCGGCTTGCGACGTCGCGACCGAACATCGTGTTCGGAACGAGCACGGCGCACGACCCGATGGAGCGTGCGGCGGCCTCGACGTAATCGATCGTTGGGTCGATGAGATAGGCGTCGACGTCAGCATCCTCTGCAACGTGCACGACGTCGAGAGGATAGGTCGCGAGACTCTCCGCGAGCGTCTGAGCGCCTGCGCCCAGGACGATGGCGTGGGCGGTGCCGCCGAGCTGGTCGGCGAGCGCTCGCGCCTCCGTCGCAAGCTCGTACGTAACTTTACGCGTCTGCCCCTTACGGTGCTCGACGACGACGAGAACGTGCTTCATCAGACGAGCTTCCTCTCGCGCAGGAAGTCGAAGATGACGCGCGCGCCTTCCGCCCCGTCGTGCGCTTCGACGATTCGCGCCTTCGTGCGCCCTGGGGGAGGAGCAAAACGAAGCAGTTCCGTCTTCGGCGCGGCGTTCGCATAGCCGATATCGGCCGCCGAGAGAAGGGCGATCGACTTTTTCTTCGCGTTCATGATGCCTTTGAGCGACGCGTATCGCGGCTCACCAACAGCCATCGTCACGCTTACGAGCGCCGGCAGAGCGACGCTCACGACTTGATATCCCGTATCCGTCTCGCGTTGCGCTTTCACATTGCCGTTCTCGATCTCGAGCTTGCGCGCATTCGTCAGCCCCGCAATGCCGAGGCGCTCGGCAACGGCGCCCGGAACGCCGCCCGTAGAGCCGTCGTCGGCAAGTCCACCGCAGATGACGAGGTCGAAACCGATTTTTTTCAGAGCGAGCGCGAGCGCGGACGACGTCATCGAAACGTCGCTGCCTTCGAGCGCTGCGTCGGAAATGACGACGGCATCGTCGGCCCCCATCGCGAGTGCCTTACGCAGCGTCTCTTTCTGTGAAGCGGGAATCATCGAAAGGAGCGTGACCGTCGTCTCCGCACCAAGGCGGTCCTTGAGCTGCAATGCGGCTTCGAGCGCGTATTCGTCGTATGGATTCAGCACGGGCTCGATACCCGCGCGCACGAGCCGTTTCGTCGCGGAATCGATGCTCTTGGGGGCGTTGAGATCCGGGACGAGCTTGACGGTAACGACGATTTTCATGCAAAACCCGGCCAGCAGCCGGGTCCTGCTACGTTACTCTCCTGGCGCGGACAGCCCTGCCGACCGGGCGCGAACGAGCACGTGCCGCAGCAGAACCTGATCGACGCTCCCTCGCGAGAATGACGCGACGATGATGTACGCGGTGTCCTGCGAGATGTCGGGCGCTTGAAAGTGAACGACGGATTGGCCGTTCGGAACCGCTTGCGAAGAGAGCGGCGTACCGCCGGCGTCTTCGAAAGTCAGCCGCAGATTCGAAGGATGGCGCAGCATCCGAACCGAGAACGGCGCGGCGGCGAGGACGGCATCTGGGGCGCGGAAGACTTGTGAAACGGAGAGCACTCCGTTAATTGCCGGCACGCCGGCGTCTTCTTTCGGCAAGACGAGCAAGCCCGCGGATGCGCTCGCTCGGTTCGCGCCACGTCCGACGTCGAGCTGGACGCGATATTGCGTTGGAATATCGACGTCCGGAGCCTTTAACGTCGAGATGCCTGCTTGCGTGTACGCGGCACGCTCCAGCGGGATGTTCGTGGCGTCGAAGAGCGTCACGTACCCGTGCTTTGCATTGGTCACGTATCGCACGGTAATCGTTTCACCGCTGCGCACGACGCTCGGATCGGGCTGCAGCGCTCCAATCGAAAGCGAGCTGCGCGTCGAGAACACGATCGCGTCAGTCGCCAGTTGACGCCGCGCCGTCGCGAGCGGGCCCACGACGGAAAGCGCGACGTGGTACGTATGCGGAGCTTGAGTCGTGGGAAACGAAAACGTACCCTGCTGCTTCGTGAGAACTCCACCGGCGACGTGCTCGCCGCCGCGGGTAACGTCGTACTCGGCCGTTCCAAAACCGGAGTACGAGTACGATGCAATGACGCGGTCGCCGGCAGCGACCTGCGACGGCAGCGTGTATGCGGAGATCGTCGGCATCGTCGCATGCCAGGTAAAGAATGTCCCTATCGCCAGTGCCGCCGACGCCACGACGGCAGCCGCGATTCGTAAAACGAACGGCGCAGGGACTTCGGCCTCAGCCGTGGCGCGAAGCGTGCGATTCTGCACGTGGAGCGAAACCGTGCGAAAACGGTGAGGCAGCCGCAGGGGCGCGCGAATCGGAATTTGCGCCAGCGATTGCGGCTTGATCCAGAAGTATCCAGGCTCTAAAGGAAGGCTGCCGCCATGCGTCCATCCCGTTATCGAACACGAAAGCTCTTCGTCGGAGTCGTTGACGACCTTCGCAATGAAGTCGCACGAAAAGAAGCCGCGGTGCTCGCATTTGAGCGTCGCCATCACCGTGCGATCGGAGGAAACGACCGCGACGAAACGGCGCGCTTCGTCCGGAGTCGCACACGATCCCAACTGGTACGCAGCAAGCGGCGCGCGCGGCCGCGCCGCCGGCAGATGCATCATCTCCGGCTCCGAGCCCGTCATATCCTTAAGCTTCGGCGGCGAACGCGCTTCTCAGAGGGGCTTTACGGAAGGTTTACCGACCTTTCGGGTACACGTCCGGATACCACGCGTTGAACGGTCGGCGCGGACCGTTCTCCCGCAAACGTGGAGAGCGGTCGAACCATGCTAACTCTTCGCCGAGCCATGACGTCTCCGTGCATTCGGCAGCGGAGCGATAGGAAACGCCCGAAAGCTTCGCATCGTCGTACGCCCGCCTTGCGATTGGCCAGCAACGCTCGACCGAAACACCGAGTGGATACGACTTTGGCAGCCTCAACGCGGCCACTCCGGCGACCGTGACCGCGTCGAGAACCCGCGATTCTGAAACGCTAACTTGAAGAAGCGAGGGCCGCTTTTCAGGCTTGAGATCGAAGAGTCCGATGGCACGACGCGCGTGTTGTTTACGTGCGTTCGCCGCGGCGACTTCAAGGTTTCGATTGAGATAGAGCGCACCGAACTCTCCCGGCGGATTCCAGCGACTCTGTTTCGATTGCTTCGCGTATTTGGTATCCAGCGGGTCGCTCCAACCGGGTTTGAAGACGCGATAGTAGGTCCCGCCGCGTGCAAGCGACTTCATCAGGCGTTATCGTATGAGAACAGCCGATGAAGGTAGGCGTACACCGCTTCAGGCCCGTCAGCTTTGATCGTATCGAGAATCGTCCTCTCGCCGAGCCACGCGTCCGGCGTGCGCACGATCTGGGGAATACGCGTGTTGATGACTTCCCTTGCGAGGACGTCGGCAAGGTCGACCAGGCGCTCGACGCTGGCGACGCGCGCAGCCGGCAGCCCTTTCTCGCGCCATTCGGTTACGGATTGCCGCTGAACGCCGAAGAGCGACGCAAGCTCGTGCTCGCTAAGGCCGAACACATCGCGTATGCGATCGAGTCGGTGTGACGTCTCTCGGTGCAGGGTTGGCAACACACCAAGTATATCATCGTGTGCAGGAACCTGCAAGGTACCTGCATTCCTAGAACTCGAGGGTCCGTTCGCGCGCTCATGGAGAAGAATCCTACATGACGTTGCTAGCCTTACTGCTCGCACTCAATAGCAGCACGACTCCGCAGCACTCTCCTAAGGCGAGCAGTTGTCCTGTTCCGAACAGAAACGCTCGCGTGCTGAACCAAGCTCGCCCGGAAAATGGTGTCACGTTCATTCCTAGCGGCGATCTCGTGGAGGTTCGTGTTCTGGTGACTATCTCGCCCGGAGGAGCCTTGGAGAGCGCGCGTATCGAACACAGCTCTGGCAACGGCGCTATCGACCGCGAGGCCTTGCGCGTAGCCCGAACATCCACGTATTCCCCCGCCATGAGAGAGTGCAAGCCAGTGACGGGCTCATATCTCCTCAGACTTGACTTGACTACGGCCTACCGGGCGCTAATGCTCGGGATTCGCGACGGCGATAGCTTCGTCGGTACGCTCAAGTAATGCGCAGAGCGAGGACAGCATACGAGCGATCGCGTCAAGCCGCTCGATGACGTCACTCGGCCCCGACGAAGCCTTCGATGACAACACGTCGAGCGTTCCACCCAGGCTTTGCGCTAACAAGGTTAGAGCATGATCTTCGTCGGGAGCGTATGCTTCGCCCGAACGCTTCGGCCCGACGACGAGCACCCCGACGAGGCGACCGCGCGCGGCCATCGGATACGCGCGTTCTCCCGACACTGCGGTTTCGACTCCGTGGAGATCGATGGGTTCGTGCCGAGCACGAAGGCTCACGAGGGCCGGATCATCTGTATCGACGTCGCCGTAGCGTCCGAGTCCCTCGTCAATAAGGAACTGTGCGAACGCAGCGCCCCCATGTTCTTCTAAAACGCGTCGTACACGTGCGAGCATAATGTCTCTGTCGCTCATGTACGGGGCCTCCAGCGTGACCCGGCGAATCGCCTCGATATCTTCCCGCCGCTTTCGAAAAAGCAGCTGATCCACGACACTCTCAACGCGTCGATGCACGAACCGAATCCCTAGTCCCAATAGAAGCGCGAGTATACCCAAAACAATGATGTTCGCTGACCGGTTCGCATTCGCCATCCACCCACTGAGCAGCCATTCCGCTAGGACGAATATCCCGACGATGACGACTGAAACAACGGAGAAGATCGCGGCACGATTGAGCACGAAGCTAATATCGAGGACGCGTCGGCTGAAGAGTGCATACGTCAAGCTC
>JASHPC010000125.1 GCA_030038335.1 Vulcanimicrobiota bacterium | reverse complement strand
GAGCGCCGCGCCGACCAGGATCACGACGAAACGGTACATGCCGCTCTTTCACGTCGAATGTGCCCAACGGAAAGGGGCGGCACGCCGTTTCGCAATACGAAGGCGTATGCCCGAGCCATACGACTTCCGCGCCGTCGAGCGCGCGTGGCAGGAGCGCTGGTCGAAGGAGCGTCTCTACGCCGCGTCCTCTGCACCGTCGCGTAAGTACTATCTTCTCGAGATGCTGCCGTATCCGTCCGGCGATCTTCACGTTGGTCACGCGAAAAACTACACGCTCGGCGACGCCGTCGCGCGCATGATGCGTATGCTCGGGCACGACGTGCTCCACCCGATGGGCTGGGACGCGTTTGGCTTGCCGGCGGAGAACGCGGCGATCCAGCGCGGTATCGACCCGGCAACCTGGACGAAGTCGAACATCGCGAACATGAAACGTCAACTCGGGCTCATTGGAACGAGCTACGATTGGTCGCGCGAGATCACGACGTGCGACCCCGAGTACTACCGCTGGAATCAGTGGATATTCTTACGTCTTTACGAAAGCGGCCTCGCGAGCAAGCGCGAAGCGCCCGTCAACTGGTGTCCGCACGATCGAACCGTCCTCGCCAACGAACAGGTCGTGGACGGACGCTGCTGGCGCTGCAACAACCTCGTCGAACGGCGGAATCTCGCGCAATGGTTCCTCCGCATCACGGCGTACGCGGATCGGTTACTCGCCGATTTGGAAAAGCTCGGCGGATGGCCGGAGCGTACGCGCGCCATGCAGCGCAATTGGATCGGACGCAGCGAGGGCGTCGAGCTCTCCTTCGGCGTGGCCGGCACTGACGCGCGTGTCGCCGTCTTCACGACGCGCGCCGACACGCTCTTCGGCGTCACGTTCGTCGCGATCGCACCCGAGCATCCGGTGATCCCCACGCTGCGCGGTGTCATTTCGAAGAAAAACGCGGCTGCAATCGACGCGTTCGCCGAGTCGCTGCGCTCGAAGTCGGAGCTCGAGCGAACGAGCCTCATGGAAAAGACCGGGCTCTTCACGGGCACGTACGCAGTGCATCCGCTTTCGCAAGAACGCATTCCGATCTGGGTTACGAACTACGTGCTCGCCGAATACGGAACTGGTGCCGTCATGGGTGTTCCCGCACACGACGAGCGTGACTTCGATTTTGCTCACAAGCACGGCATCCCGATCGCGCAAGTCATCGTGCCGCATGACGCACCATCGCCGCTTCCGCCACTGCGCGAAGCATTCGTTGAAGACGGCCGTCTCATCGCAAGTGACGATTTCACCGGTATGACCAGCGCGCGGGCGCGCGCGGCGATCACGCAGCGGCTGGAGGCGCTGGGCACCGGACGACCATCGGTGCAGTATCGTCTTCGCGATTGGCTCATCTCACGCCAGCGTTACTGGGGAACGCCGATTCCGATCGTCTACTGCGAGAGGTGCGGTGAGGTTCCGGTGCCAGACGATGCGCTGCCGGTACTTCTACCGGCGAACGTCTCGATCACCGGCGAGGGCGCTCCGCTTACGCTCGTCCCGGAGTTCTTCCAGACTACCTGCCCGCGTTGCGGCGGCGCCGCGCGGCGCGAGACCGACACGATGGACACGTTTTTCGAGTCGTCGTGGTACTACTTGCGCTACCTTTCACCGCGCGACGATCGAGCGCCGTGGAATGCCGACGAAGCGGAAAGGTGGATGAACGTCGATCAGTACATCGGCGGCGCGGAGCACGCGACGATGCATCTGCTTTACGCGCGCTTCTTCTACAAATTCTTTCACGATAGCGGCTGGGTGAAGGGAAGCGACGAGCCCTTTGAACGCCTCTTTCATCAGGGCTTCGTGCTGCACGAAAGCGAGAAGATGTCGAAGTCTCGCGGCAACGTCGTTGGAATCGACGAAACGGCGGAGACGTACGGCGTCGATGCGATGCGGCTCTTTCTCCTCGCCGTCACGCCGCCTGAAGACACGAGCGACTGGACCGACGACGGCATCACCGGACGCGTGCGCTTCCTCAATCGTCTCTGGCGCCTCTGCCAAAGAGAGTCCGGCGCTCGCCCGAGCGATGGCCGCGAGGAAGCATCCAACGAGAGAGCACTCGTGCGCGCGGTGCACGTCGCTGCGAAGTCCGCGCGCGAAGAGACCCTTTCGCGACGATTTCACTACAACGTGACGATCGCAAAACTCGACGAGCTACTCAACGCGATGTCAGACGTCGAGCGCGCAGACCCACAGTCACCCGCACTCGCGTACGCGGCGAGCATGCTCCCGCTGCTCGTCGCGCCCTTTGCTCCGCACGTCGCCGAGGAGCTCTGGCATCGTGCGGGACACGATACCTCCGTGCATCTGGAGCCGTATCCGGAACCGGATGAGTCGCTCATCGCGCTCGACGAGGTCACGCTCGTCGTGCAGGTAAATGGGAAGATACGAGCGCGCATCGCAACGCGGCCAGGACTCTCGGAGCAGGACGCGCTCGACCTTGCGCTTGGGGACGCAAACGTGCTCGCGCATCTCGACGGTGCGCAGCCACGCAAGCACTTTTACGTGCCCGGCAAGCTGCTCAATCTCGTCCGGTAACCGTTAGGCGGCGATGAGCCGCTGGAAGTACCTGTAGGTCTCGGTCATCCCTTCACGCAGCGTCGTCTGTGGCCGCCAGCCAAGGTGCGTGTGCGCCAGAGAAGAGTCAAACTGCGCGTCCCGTGCGTCGCCCGCGCGCTTTTCGCCATGCGCCACGGGCGCTTCGAAACCGCTGATCTCGACGAGCATCCGATAAATTTCGTTCACGCTCGTCTTGACGCCGGTTCCAATGACAAAACACTCGCCGGAGCCGCGCGCGAGAGCATCGACGTTGCAGCGCGCGACGTCTTTTACGTAGACGTAGTCGCGCGTCTGGTTGCCGTCCCAGTCGATCCGCACGCTCTCTCCTTTGAGGAACTTACCGATAAAAATGCTGATGACGCCGGCTTCGCCGTTTGGATCTTGCCTAGGACCGTAGACGTTGCCGTAGCGCAGCGACGTATAGTCGAGGCCGCGATCTTCTTTATAAAAGCGCAGGTAATGCTCGGCCACCATCTTCGTGATTCCGTACGGCGATGACGGTCGCTGTGGCGTCGCCTCGGTGATCGGAAACCGGTCGGGCGTTCCAAAACTGGCTCCGCTGCCGGCGAAGATCACCTTTCGTGCGCCAACCTTGACCGTGTTCTCCAAAACGTTGATGAGGCCGACGACGTTCACGTCTGCGTCCAAACGCGGATCGCGCGAGGAGATCGCGACGGAATGCTGCGCCGCGTGATGGCTCACGATATCGGGCCGAAAATCTTGAAAGACTCGCGAGATATTCTCGTCGCGGATATCCATCGTAACGAACGTGACGTGCTCGGGCACGTTCGCGCGCCTGCCGCCGCCACGCTCCCAGAGCGAATCGATGACGAGCACGTCGTGGCCCTGCGCGAGATACGCGTCAACGATATGCGAGCCGATAAAGCCCGCTCCGCCGGTAACGATGATCCGCAAACTTGTCCTTCCCCTCTTGCCGCTCGGATCGTTTGTCGTGAGAGAGCATCGTCGTGACCCCGTTCGTGGCTATCGGGATCGCCGCCGTGCTCGGCACGCTCGCGGCCGCACCGCTCTCAAACGACGGCCGCATGCTCGACGCGCTCGGCATCGCGGCGCTCTGCGCATACGCTGCCTGCTCGAACGAGCCACGAGTCGTTCGCGCGGGGGTGGCCTTCGCCCTGGCAGCTTCCTTCGCAAATGCGTGGCAAGCCGAACAGCGGCTGCCGAGCGTGACGGAACATCGCACGGCGCGTTATACCGGTCTCGCGCTCGGCAGCGTGCGACAGGACGATGCCGGCGGCACGTTTACCGCTGAACTCGATAACGGCCTTACGGTGCTCGCGCACGTCCGCGAACACGCACCACCGCCGGGAACGCGGGTTACTCTTCGCGGTAGGCTCGCGCCGTTCGACGCGCCGCGCAATCCCGGCGAGCCGAGCTTCGCTTCGCTCGAGCGCGAACGCGGATACGACGCGCAGCTCGAGAGTGCAGACGTGCTCGCGGCGCGTGCGTCGCCAGGTTGCGACATCGGTTGCGCGCTTGCGCGCACGCATGCGTGGGCGCTCGAGCAGTTGCGCGTTCGTCTCGGTGAACCCGCTGCGTCCGTCGTGGCCGGAGAGCTTTGGGGCGAGCGAAGCGCGCTTCCGCCGGACCTGCGTGCGGAGTTTCAAGAGACGGGAACCGTGCACGTGCTCGTCACCGCGGGCTTGCACCTCGGTGTCGTTGCTGCCGTTGTGGTCGCGCTTCTCTCCTCACTCGCGCTTCCGCGCGTCGTCACATGCGCACTCGTAACCGCGGCGGTGTGGGCATTCGTCGTTTGGAGCGGCGCTCAACTGCCGGCAACGCGCGCTGCGTGTATGGTTACGGCAGCGCTCGCCGCGCGCGCCTGCGGAAAGGCTTCGCTCTCGTGGAACGCGCTCGCTCTCGCCGCGATTGCGCTTTCGGCGTTCCGGCCGGCGAGTATCGCTACGCCGTCGTTCGCCTTATCGTTCAGCTGCGTTGGCGCGATCTTCGCTTGCGCGCCGGTGCTGGAACCGCTCGTCGAGCGACACCTCTCGCTGCCGCCGTTTCTCCGCGAGGCGATCATCCTCAGCATCGCGACGCAGCTCGGCACGTGGCCGCTCACGGCGGCAGTGTTTCTTCAGTTCTCTCCGTATTCGATGCTCGCAAATCTCGCCGTCGTGCCGTGCGTCGGCCTCTCGATCGTGCTCGGCGCAGCGACGCTTCTTCTCGCGTGCTCTCCCACACTTGCACAAGCAGTGGCAAACCTCGACTCCTGGGTCGTCGCCTGGATGCTCGCCGTCGTGCGAAATGTGTCGTCGTTTCCGCTCAGCGCGATTCCGATGACGCCCGCGCCCGCGTGGTGCATCGTCGCGTACGACGCTGCCCTCCTGTTCTCTACGTGGTGCGTGCAAAATCGTCGCCTAGCCATTGGTGGAACCGCGTTGCTTCTCGGCGTCGTACTCGTTCTCGCACCTCCGCGAGTCGACGACTCACGGCTCCGAGTCACCGTTCTCGACGTCGGGCAAGCGGACTCGATTCTCGTCGAAACGCCGGCGCATCATGCGCTCCTCGTCGACGCCGGCGGCCGTCTCGAGCGCGGGCCGACGAACGATGGTTCCGTTGCGGAACGGGTTGGTGAAGAAACCGTCGTGCCGTTTCTGCTGCGTCGAGGCATTCACGAGCTGAACGCCTTCATTGTCACGCACCCGCACGGCGATCATGTAGGGGGCTGCGCCCCCGTGCTGCGCAAGGTTCGCGTCGCAGAGATCGCTGACGGCGGGCAGCGGTACGGTGGCCACGCGTATCACGACTGTTTGGACACCGCGAAGGCGGATGGCGTCCGCATCGTGCATCCCCGCTCCGGCGACGTGTGGCACACGGGCGATGGTGTAACCCTGAGCTTCATCGGTCCTTCGCTTCCGTTCATCAGCGGAGGCGACAACGACATCAACGATAACTCCATCGCCTTCACGCTGCGCTATCGCAACTTTTGCATGCTCTTCACCGGCGACGCGGGTACGAACGCGGAGCAGCGCTTCTTGCGTGCGGGCGTTGATGTGCACTGCGACGTCCTGAAAGTGGGCCACCATGGTTCAGCATATGGAAGCACGCCGGAGTTCTTGGCCGCAGTGCAGCCGAGGATCGCGGTCATCTCCGTCGGTCGGCACAATCTTTTTGGACATCCAGCGCCGTCGACCGTCGCCCGCTTGGAAGCCTACGGCGCGCGCATCTATCGAACGGACGAAAATGGTGCGGTCACGATCGTGACGGACGGTGTACGCACTACCGCATCGTCGACGCTCCCGTAAGCAGTCCCGATGCGACCGCTACCTACAGTGAGGGCTGACTGCACCACTGAGGCGGTAGCCGTAACTGAGTCGCAACCGAACCGACGATCGAGATGCCGAAGCTCCAGTGATTTCTCCAGGCCGCAAGCTGGTAAATGGAACATAGTGTTGGAATGGACGCGCCGTGCGTGTAATCGTCGATGAGCGCGTCGGTTACTTGCGACGGTGTTGCATCCGAACCGAGACTGAACGTCTGCTTTGCCATCGGAGCAAAGTACCGTACAGCGAGCGGATTGTCCACCCTGCCAGCGCTCGTGTCGCAAAATAGCGGTTCCATATTTCCGTCAGCTGCGTAGGTTGGATGAGCGCAAGAGAGTGCCGTTGACGTCGCTGCAAGGCTCTCGTGATTCCGTGCCCACAGCCGGAGAGCGACGAGGATAATGAAGAGCATGAGTATCGCGCCACCGATGGTGTAAGCGGCTCGCGGTGTCGCCTTACGGGGTGTGATGCCTGGCTTTCCGGTGACGGCTGCGCGCGCAGCGGGCTCAGCGGACGGAGCCGCGGTCAGCACTCTGCGTACGAGGAGGGTCAGCTCATCGAGACGCTTCTCCATCGGCGGATTCATCGCGTCGAGCCAGTGCACGGAGCGAATGTAAAACTCTAGCCCCGCGGACGGGTTAACGTCCTCCGTACGGAACGGAAGAATGATTTTCTCGCGATTCGAAGCGAGTTCTATCTCCCCAAGCACGGCTCGCGAGTGGTTGGCATGTTCTGAAAAAATAAGCAGTACTATGCTGCAGCGATCAATAGCATCGACAATCTGCTCGCTGTACGGTTGCCCGGCGATCGGGTCGCGAGGAGCGATCCAACATCGGACTCCTACGGCTTCTAACTTAACGCAGGCAGCATCGGCGATTGCCTTGTCGGCGGTTGAGTGGCAAATAAAAACGTCGTGTGCCATTTCATCCAGCGCATGTAGGCGTCACCCGGTCGTGACTTGTTAGGCGTAAAACGGGGTTTTCCCCCGGTCGCTGCGGGGACGGTGCAGATCGGTCTCAGCCCGACCGGGCTGCGTTCGCATCGGCACTGGCGTCTATCGCATGAAACGAGAAAACCGCAGGGAGCACACGGTTCTTGACTAAGTGTCGTTTGACTGGAGGCGCATATGCGTTTCGTACATTGCTTTGTCGGTGCAATCGTTTGCATTGCCTTCGCTCTTGAGGGGTGCGCGGCTACGGCGCCGACCGGTCACGTGCGCACGTACTATATCGCGGCCGACGTCGTGAACTGGAACTACTGCCCGATGGGCTTCAACGTGACGATGGGCAGACCGTTCAACGTATACGAGCGTACGTTCACGCAGCGCACTCCGCATCGGATCGGCTGCGTGTATCGCAAGGCGATCTATCGCCAGTACACGGACGCGACGTTTCGCACGCTCAAACCTCGTCCGCCCGATCAGCGATATCTCGGCATCTTGGGACCGATCATTCACGCGGAGGTCGGCGACACGGTCAAAGTCGTCTTCAAGAACAACGCGAACCGGCCATACAGCATCCATCCACACGGTGTCCTCTACGATCACGCTTCCGAAGGCATGAAATACAACGACGGCGTTTCAGGGAGCGGCGGCGAGGTTCTTCCTGGCCACACGTACACGTATACGTGGTACGTACCGGAGCGTGCAGGCCCAGGACCAAACGATCCGAGCTCCATCGTCTGGCTCTATCATTCACACGTCGACGATCAGCGCGACGTCGACTCCGGCCTCATCGGCGCGATCGTCGTGACCAGAGCGGGCATGGCGAATCCCGACGGTACGCCCAAAGACGTCGACCGTGAGTTCGTCGCTTTATTCCAAATGTTCGACGAGAACCAGAGTTGGTATCTTGACGATAACATCGCGCGCTACGCCCCGAAGGTTACGAAGACGGAGCGCTCGCTCGAGATCCCGATCGACAGCGACAACCGCTACTCGCTCGTCGGAACCGCTTTTGCCGACTCAAACGAAAAGTACACCATCAATGGTTATATCTATTCAAACGGGCCGAAGATGGTGATGCGCAGAGGCGAGCGCGTACGTTGGTACGTGATCGGCTTGGGGAACGGAATCAACTTCCATACGCCGCATTGGCACGGTAACACGGTATTGTGGGACGGGATGCGTACCGATGTCCTCGCTCTCTCACCCGCGCAAATGCTCACCGCCGATATGGTACCGGACAACGTTGGTATTTGGCTCTTCCACTGCCACGTCTCCGACCACACGCGCGCCGGCATGAGCGCGCTCTACCAGGTGCTGCCATAAGCGGACGGGGCGTTTTGGCATGACGCTTGGAGTGCGATTGTCGAAGATGGGCTTGAACGACCACGTGTCGTGCTGATCGAAGTCGTCCGGATCGGAAGCGTGCATGGTACCGACCGTAGTCAGTCTCGTCGAAAGCAAAGTCATGACAAGCTCCGATCGCGTTGCTTCTTCGGCTCCCAAGGAAGCCCTACAACCGTTAGGTGTTCGAACGTCCGAGGGACGCCTTACGAGTTGTACGAGTTCCTGACGAGCTTCAAGTCGACAGAGTGGCCGCTTAACACCGAGTCAGACGTTCCCGTTTTTTCGTCGTGCACGAGCGTCGGTAAGGAACTGTTCGGATCGTACGTCATCGAGACGCGTTCGTGAATCGTTGGTTCGTGAATGCAGGGAACGCTGAAGCTCCCACTCCCTTCGATATTGACGTCGCCGTTCGGTCGGACTCCCGTTACCGTATAGTCGATGTCCGAAGTCGTCGAGTAGCGACCGCAGAGGTACGTGTCGTGCCGCACCCAGCGCTCTGATTTCCAATGCGATGCCCTGCCCGGATAGAAGTGCTCGCCCAAGAGCGGAAGGAGCGCGAGCTGGGCCGGAGAGAGCGGCGGAAACTGCTCGCATGCGAGGTCGCCATTGCCGTAGACTTCACATCTCGCCGTTTGCCTCGGGCGGACATCGTTCCAACGCCAATCGCGCGCCTGCACGACAAGTCCGCCATCGGGCGCCCTACCGGCAATAGTAACATCCAGCGTTCCAGTGTCCGGTCCCGTAAAGTTCGTGACCGGCTGCGACAGGTTGGCCGTTGGATATTCCGCGTACGAGTAGGTGAGATGCCGCGGCTGCGTAGTGCCGGCGGCGCCTACGAGCAATGATGCTGTGAAGGCCAATGCCAGATATTTCACGGGCTCTATTTGGGAATCTGCCCCGCGGCCCCGGCGCCCGAGTTCAACGGAATCGGAAAACCGTTATTGAGTTGCTGCGCCGCTCCGTGATTCAGATTCGCGTGGATGATGATCGCGAGGATGAAAGCGGCACCCGCAATGCCCGCCGGCCTCCATTGCCGCTTTGCCAGGTAGAAGAGCACTGCAATGAAGGCGGCCACCGCGACCAGTACCATAAGCGTTTCCACGAAAGGCTAGCTCCACTTCTTGGGAGATCGACTCTTCAGCTAGTCTGAGACTTAGCTGCCGTGCTCGGACTCCCTACCGAAAGGGGCTTCGCCACCCAAGATCATTTCGCGGAGCGTCCCCACTTCGTATCGCAAGATCGCTAGAAGATTAGGAAACGTATAAACGCGCATGACCTATGAGTGCCCCGGAGGCCCAACGATCAAAACATTCTGCCGCGGAAAGTCGCCTTGGGCTCCGCCACGCGCTTGCCATCCTGTGCCCGCGTTCGCGCCCGTGTCCGCGTTTTCACTCATACCGGCACCGCCGAAACGGCGTTGCAGCTGAGCGTGAAAGACGCCCGTTGCCGTTATCGTCGCTCCTTCGTTAACGGTCGCGCCACTACGGTCGAAGACATGTACGCATTGCGCCGCACACAGATCGTATGAAACGACCGTCCCGAAACGCATGGTACGCGTTTGCACGTTTCTCACGACGCCCGTGATTGCGACCGTCTGGCCGTCGTAGTTTCCCGTATTCGCCAAGACCGCGTCCGGCGAGACGGCCGGCGTGGCAGCATGCGCCGCTGTCGCCGCGAATGCGATGGACGCGGCGCAGCAGATGGTTACAAGTGAGACTCTCATGCTGTGGAAGGTTGACCTCGCTCGAGCCAGCGCCAATGGGTCGCGAACAGAAGCAAGGCGACCAACAGCAGGACGACGTTGAGAACAATTCCGCGTATGTTAGAACCGTGGTGAATCAGGACGGCGACACGCGCACCAGCGGGCGGAGTACCGGGCAGCATGCCCGGTTGCGGCGTGGGAAGCGCCCCTTGCCGAAGTACCCACCGCCGCTG